>CASFKT010000179.1 GCA_949295195.1 uncultured bacterium
CCTGGCCCTGGAGGGGGACCGGGCCGACCTGGAGCGGTACGCCCAGGTGTGTGAGGAGCTGAGCCGGACGGAGACCTCCTACGACGACCTGGACCCGGAACCCTGGCTGGCCGCCCTGGAGGAGAAAAGCCTCCCCCTGTCCCGGCGGGTGGACCCGGCGGAACAGGACTCCATCGCCGCCGCCCCCTACCCCTGGCGGCGGTTCCTCGCCCGGGCGCTGGATCTGAGCCTGGCGGGCATTCTCTGGTCCGCCCTGCAGTACCTGGTCCTGCACTGGTACTGGCCGGAGTCTGGGCTGATGGGCCTGGCGGACACCCTCGTCTCCGCCTGGGGGGCCTGGCTGTTCCTCCTGGTGCTGGAGCCCATTCTGCTGTGTACCTGGGGGTACACCCCCGGCAAGCGGCTGCTGCGGCTGAAGGTGCGCCTGGAGGACGGGGGCAAGCTGGACTTGGAGCGGGCCGTCATCCGGACCGCCTGGATCTTTCTCCGGGGCTTCGCCCTGGGCATCCCTCTCTTGAATCTCCTGTGTCTGGGTACCTGCTACGATAGGTGCATCAAAGATCAGGTGATGCCATGGGACCATGGCCTGCGGTACACCGTCCGGCCCGCCGGGAAGAAGCGGGCGGCGGTCTACGCGGCCATTCTCCTGCTGACCCCCATCCCCAACCTGGCCATTGTGAGCGAGAGCTGGCGCCTGCCCAACCCCGACGGCCCCCTCACCCCCGAACAGGTGGTGGAAAATTATAACTTTCTGGAGCGGCGGGTGGAGAGCCTATGGGGAGAGCGGCCCCAGCTGTCCCTGGAGCCGGACGGCCGCTGGCGGGAGGCGCCTCCCGTCTATCAGGATCTCCAGGAAGGCTGGATGTGGCTGGAACTGGAGGACAGCGAGTGGGGCCCGGTGGAATTTTCCACAGACGAGGATGGCTATGTCACTGGATTTTCCGTCACCTGGTCCCCCCGCGGGAGCTCCTACGGGGAGAAATTAGATCTCTGGTGGCCCACTACCGAGTTTCTGCCCAACCTGTTTCTGGCCCTCTCCCCGGGGGCGGAGGACTGGTCCTTCCCCTGGCAAAAGACGTTCTCTGACAAGCGGGTGGACGCCGTGGGCTTGGCCCTGGCGCTGGACCAGGTGGACTTCTCTCAGACGGGCAGCCGCCTGTCCAGCCAGCGGGAGGACCTGGGCGGCCTCGCCGGGACGGTGGAGGTGCTGGACAGCCAGGGCTACCAGTCCACCATCGAGACGGGGCGGCTTCTTCAGGAGGACCCTGGAAACGGGGTGCTGGTCCTGCGGTTCACCGCCGCGCTTTCTGATTGACAATCTCCTCAAAGACCCAGTACAATAGGGGGCGGAAGTTTTGGAAGGAATGTTCCGCCCCAGGTACTGTGAGAAGGAGCCCGGGGCGGGGAAAGCGAGGTTATCTGCTATGTCCGATTTTCTGTACGAGGTGGACGGCCACCTGGCCCGCCTCACCATGAACCGCCCGGAGCATCTGAACTGCTTCAGCGAGGAGATGATCCACCTGTGGACCGCCGCCCTGGAGGACATCCGGGACCGGGACGACATCTACGCGGTGCTCCTGTCCGGCAACGGCAAGGCCTTCTGCGCCGGCGGCGACGTAAAGGCCATGGCCGCCGGGGACGGCTTCTTTGAGAGCCACGACGACATCACCTCCACCGCCCTGGCCCGGAAAAACTCCCTGTGGAAGGGCATCCAGCGCATCCCCCTGATTCTGGAGGAGATTGACCGGCCGGTGGTGGCCAAGATCCACGGCCCCGCCGTGGGCGCGGGGCTGGATATGGCCCTCATGTGCGACGTGCGCATCGCCGCCGAGAGCGCCTCCATGTCCGAGAGCTACTTCAACGCCGGCATCGTCCCCGGAGACGGAGGGGCCTACTTCCTGCCCCGGCTGGTGGGCCGGGACAGGGCCCTGGACATGTTCTGGACCGCCCGCACCGTAAAGGGCGAAGAGGCCGAGCGCATGGGCCTGGTCACCCGGGTGGTCCCCGACGAGGAGCTGGACCAGTTTGTGGAGGAGTACATGCAGAAGCTGCTGGAGGCCCCCCAGCAGGCCATGCGCCTGACCAAGCGAGCCATCCACGAGAGCGAGCAGAGCACCCTGCGGGCCTCCCTGGACATGGTGTCCTCCTTCATGGGCATCGTCACCGAGCTGGACGACTACCGCACCCGCACCGCCGCCCTGGTGGAAAAGCTGGAGAAGAAGCACAAGCGGAAGAAGAAGGAGTCGTAAGGATTTGGGGGCCGACGGCCTCGGCGGGCGGGTGAGGACACCCGCCCCTGCGCGGATGCAGGGACGGCCCATTCTCCTCGCAGGGGCCGACGATCTCGGCGCCCCTACAGCTCAAACGAATCCGCGTTCATAGCTGGGACCGTTCCCCTCATCCCTCTGGCCTACGGCGCGCCCCCTACCCCTTTTGGCCCTCGGCCATTTCCCCCTGACAGGGGGAATCGGCCCCTTGTCAAGGGGAGTTGGCCCCCAGGGGAAGGCTTGGGCGGGCGGCCCAGTGTGCCGCCTCTACGGGTGAAGCGGAACATTCCGTGGCGGGCGGCTGATAGCCGCCCCTACGAAATACAGAGAACTCTCCGGTCTTTCCGTAGGGGCCGGACACTGGCCGGCCCGACGGGTAAAGAGAAAATTTTTGAGATACGGCGGGAGGGGCAAGCCCCTCCCCTACAGCACAACGCGAAATGGCCTCGTTGTTTTCGTAGGGGAGCCCCTTGGGGCTCCCGCCAGGATATGCACCGGGAGCGTTGACTGGGCAAAGCCAGGCGCGGCGTTGGAACCGCATTCGTCCTAAATTTTTGCACACCCAGGGCCCAGTGGCCCGGCGGGAATTCAGACACTCACTCAGATTTTGCGCGCCGGAAATGTTCTGTCCACTTCAAGGGGTAACCCCGCATTTGGGGTCCGGGGAAAGCGGTCCTATGGACCTAGGCGGAGCAAAGCGGAGCCGTAGTCCATCGGCCGCGTCCCCGGCGGCGTTTTGGTGACTTTGCCGCCGAGGGCAAAGTCACTCGCCGCCCGCAGGCGGCGAAATATTCCCCTGCGAGGAACGAAACCGCTCTATCATCGCCCCCTCATCCGTCACGGCTTCGCCGTGCCACCTTCCCCCCAGGGGGAAGGCTTTTTGGGGGGAGCGCCCCACATCCCGGGGGAGGGCTTTGGGGGCAGCTGCGCCCTACGGGCTCTGCTGTGTCTCCAGGTCCCGGGAGAACCCCCAGAGCTGGAACAGAAGAAGCACAGAGACGCAGAAGGTGACGGCCAGCAGCAAAACCACCAGGCCCATGGCCTGAAGCACCAGGTCGTAGCAGTACATGGCCGTCTGACCCAGCAGAAACAGCGTGCGGGAGGTGCGCAGGCGCTTGGCCAGTTCGCCGTCGTCTAACATCTCCTCCGCCAGGGCGGCCAGGTCGGTGAGCAGCTGGAAATGGGTGTACAGAGTGAGCATGGAGATGAACAGGCTCAGCCAGCCGGGAATCAACCCATCCAGGCTTGGGACAAACTGGGTGAGGGCGCACACCCCCAGCGCGGTGCAGAAGGGCTTCAGCAGCTCCAGAGAGGGCCGGGCGGAGGACAGGGCGTCCACCCCCCGCCACAGGAAGATCCAGCCGATAAAATTGGGCAGCAGGGGGATGGTGAAGTCGCTGTTAAAATTCAGGTTGAAGTCCAGGAGCAGGAAAAAGTACCCCCAGAAGACGCGCCGCGCGCCGGTAAATAGGTCGGCCTGCTCTGTCATTGGGGTCCCTCCTCTCCGTCCAGGGTAAAGGTCCCGCCGTCGGGGGTGGTGTACCGGGGGGTGAGGGGGATCTGGAAGGGCTCCCCCGCCCCCTTCTGGACGGTGACGGTGTAAAAATCCGGGGCGATGAACCGTTGAAGCTCCTGTTCAATGCTTCCGGATGCGCCGCCGCTTTCCCAAAAATAGGCGGTGGTCTCCCCCTCCTGCAAAAGGGGGAGGGTGTCGCTGTAGTAGAAAGCGGCGTGGTTATC
>CASFKT010000180.1 GCA_949295195.1 uncultured bacterium
CCGCTGGCTCTCCACCTTGGCCAGGGAGTTGGCCATGGAGTTGAAGGCCTCGGCCAGCTCCCCGATCTCATCGCACCGGTCCTTGTAGTTGTTCACCCGTACGTCGAACTCGCCCCGCCCAAATTTCCGGGCGGCCTCCGCCATCTCGGTGAGGGGGCGGGTCTGATGGGCGGAGGTAATGGAACTGGCGATGACGGCAATGAGCAGGACCACCACCGCGGCGAAGAAGAAAATGGTAGCCGTGGAGCGCCACATCTCAGACAGTCCGCTGGTATCGCCTGAAACCAGAACCACCCCGACATTGACCAATAAATTGGGGTTGTCCAGCTGAACCTGGACCGGGAGTCCGGCAATATACCGGTTGCTTCCATAGATACCGTTTAAATTGGTGAGGCCGGCATAGTTCCCCGCCTCCAAAATCTGGTCTACGATCTGCTGGGGAATCTGTTTGCTGTACATCCCCTCGTCGCTGGCGTACAGGATTTCACCCTGGGTACTGGCTACAATGACCGAGGCGTCGGAGACAGAGGACACCGTCTCCATGGTCGTCTGATAGAGAAGCCAGGTGTCCGCCCGGTTGTCAAATATATTCCAGCTGTTGAAATTCTGGAGATAGTTTCCGGTGGCGTCGGCGATATAGCCCGCGTTCCGCTCCAGACGATCCCGGGTCTCGGAGATGATATAGCGGTAGGAAAGCAGCATGAATGCCGTGGACAGCAGGGTAAAGGACAGGGTCACAATCCCCACCATCATGGCCAGCTCCCGTTTATACAGACTTTTCACGGGAACACCTCCCAAAGCGGTCAGCCGGCGCCATTGGCGGGGGAGACCTCAAATTTATAACCCACGCCCCACACTGTCTTCAGCCTCCACTGGTCGCTGACGCCTTCCAGCTTCTCCCGCAGGCGCTTGATGTGTACGTCCACAGTCCGGGAGTCCCCGAAGTAGTCAAAGCCCCACACCTCGTCCAGCAGCTGGTTGCGGGTGAAGACCCGGTTGGGGGAGGCGGCCAGGTGGTAGAGCAGTTCCAGCTCCTTGGGGGGCGTGTCCACCCGCTTGCCGTCCACCAGCAGCTCGTAGGAGTCCAGGTTGATAACCAGCTTGTCAAAGGACAGCTTCTTCTCCCCCTGTTCCTCCTCCTGGCCGGTGCGGCGGAGCACCGCGTGGATGCGGGCCAGGACCTCCTTCATCTCAAAAGGCTTGACGATATAGTCGTCGGCGCCCCCCTCCAGGCCGGTGACCTTGTCCTCGGTCTCCCCCTTGGCGGTGAGCATGATAACCGGGGTGCTGCCTTCCTCCCGGATCTTTTTCAGGACCGTCCAGCCGTCCATAATGGGCAGCATAATGTCCAGCAGCACCAGGTCGGGCTGGAAGGAGCGGAAATACTCCACTCCCTTGCCGCCGTCCTTGGCCACTTTGGTTTCAAAGCCCTCCTTTTCCAGGTAGAGATGGAGCAGCTCGGCAATATTCCCATCGTCCTCTACGATTAGTACCTTCTGGGCCATAAAAACCCCTCCGTTTCGTAAAGCATTTCTTAATTGTTATTATACCGGTCCTGTACCCGGGTGGGGTGAATAATTTGTAAATATCCGCGTCAGGAGTGCTCCCGCTGTTCCACATAGGAGTGGTCCACCTCGATGACCGCGGTGTATTTGTCCGAGAGGCCTTTCACGCCCCGGCTCAATTCGCCCCGGACCTGACTGTCGGTGAGGCGGAAGCCGTAGGGCACCATCACGTCAAAGAGCACGTTGGTGTGGCGGGGGCCGGCGGTAATGCGCAGGTCGTGGATGGACAGCACCGGGTCGATCCCGTGGGCCAGCTGCTCCACCTGGGCCCGCAGAGCGGCGGTGCGCTCATCGTTGACCACCGGGTCCATGTGAATCACCGTCTCAATGTGGTGCTTCTCCTTCAGCTCCCGCTCGATGTGGTCGATGATATCGTGCATCTCCAGCAGGTCTGCGTCGGCAGGCACCTCCGCATGGAAGGACATCATGGCCCGGCCGGGGCCGTAGTCGTGGTACACCAGGTCGTGGATGCCCAGGATGTTGGGGTGGGAGACCACCAGCTTGTCGATGTCCCGGGCCAGCTCCGGGTCCATGGGACGGCCCAGGAGGGGGTCCAGGGTGTCTTTGGCGGCCTCCCAGCCGGTCTTTAAAATGAAGGCTGCCACCAGCAGCCCCGCAAGGCCGTCGATCTGCAGATGGAAAAAGTGGCCGATGAGGGTGGCCGCCAGCACCACCGTGGTAGCCGCCGCGTCAGAGAGGCTGTCTGCGGCGGTGGCCTCCACCGCCTGGGAGGAGATGGCCCGGCCGACGGCCCGGTTAAAGCGGTACATCCACAGCTTGACCAGAACGGCCGCAGCCAGAATGGCCGCAGCCAGCCAGGAGAAGTCCAGTTCCTCCGGATGAATCAGCTTCTCCACGGAGCTTTTTCCCAATTCAAAGCCCATAAGCAGAATGGCCATGGATACCACAAGCCCGGTCAGATACTCCATTCGCCCGTGGCCGAAGGGGTGCTCCTCGTCGGCGGCCTGCCCCGCCAGCCGGAAGCCCACCAGTGTAATCACGGATGAGGCCGCGTCCGACAGGTTGTTCAGGGCGTCCGCCACGATGGCCACCGAGCCGGTGATCATCCCAGCGGCCAGTTTTCCCAGGCACAGCAGGGTGTTGAGCAGAATGCCCACCATTCCCGCCAGAGCGCCGCATTTCTGCCGCGCCTCCGGCGCGCTGGGGTCCTGACCGGCCAGCCACCGCTGGATCAATGCTTGGATCAAAGGTAAGTTCCTCCCCTGTTGGGCCGGATGGTCCGGCCCCAAGATTTTCATATTCGTATCATTTTATTATGGCACGCCGCCCTTTGTTCCGTCAAGTATCGCCACGGATGCTTTTCGGAAGTGTCTTAAGAAAAGCTGAAAAAAGTTTTAATATTTCATTAAAGTTCAAAAAACGGCCCATTTCCTTGAAATTTTGCGGGAAACACGGAGCAAAAATGCGATATGATTTACAGAAAGTTCATAATGCGGACACGGTTTTGCCTTATTTTCCGGTTATGATAAGACCGTACCCAGAAGAAATCGATATCTCCCATTTCTCCCTCTCCTTTACAACACACACAAGTAAGAGGCCCCGGTTCACCGCCGGGGTCTCTTACTTTCTTTGAAAAAGAAAGTAAGCAAAGAAATTTTGTGCGAAACTGCGTTTCGCCTCTTGGTTTTAAGGGACAGGTCCCGGACCTGTCCCTTCAGCATGTCAAAAAACCTGTGTAGAGATGAATCCGCTCAGGTTGGGGCGGGGGAGCTCGAGGGGGCGGCAGCCCGCCTCGAGTGAGATCAAATGCCCCGGAATCCTTGCTGTGCAAGGGTTCCGGCAAGCGGAGCGCGGACTTTTCCGCCGCGCCGCGGTGGAAAAGTATCGGCATTTTTCAGGCTGTCGGAAAAGTTTAGGAACTTTTCCGACAGCCTGAAGGGACAGGTCCCAGACCTGTCCCTTTTCTCATATAATATAAAGCCGTTTGTAAATGCGGTGTAGGGGCGCACATTGTGCGCCCGCTGTTTCTGCCCAAACTCCGCCGTAGGGGCGGGTGGCCTCACCCGCCCGTAAGCCATTCTCCAAGAAAGGTGCCCCGGGGTGCGCACTGGGGCGGATGAGGGGGCGCTTCGATCGCAGCGGCATCTCCGGAGCCCCTCAGTCAGCTTAAACTTGCGATGAACTGCCGGGCCACCCGGGGGGTCCGGCCCGCGTGACGGATCTCCCATTCCATGGCCTTGGCGTGGAGGACCTCCCGGTTCATCTCCACGTGGTACAGCCCGGCCAGGTGGTCGATGAGGGCCAGATACTCCGATTTGCTCATGGTCATGTAGGGGATGCGCAGGCCAAAGCGCTCGGCCAGGGCGGTCTTTTCCGAGATGGTCTCGAAGGCGTCCACCTCGTCCCCCGCCCGGTCGGAGAAGGTCTGCCGCACCAGGTGGCGGCGGTTGGAGGTGGCGTAGGGCGTAGATGGCCACATTCAGGGGCCGTTTCTCCAGCCCTCCCTCCAGAATGGTTTTCAGGGAGGAGTAGGTCTTGTCGTCCTGGTCAAAGGCCAGGTCGTCGATGAACAGAATAAAGCTCTGCCGCCGCCCGGCCAGGGAGCGGATGAGCCGGGGCATGCCCACCAGATTCTCCTTCTGGATCTCGATGAGCCGGAGGTTCTCCATGCCGGGCAGATAGAGCATGGACTTCACCGTGGCCGACTTGCCTGTCCCCCCGTCGCCGAAGAGGAGCACGTTGTTGGATGGCTTCCCCTCCACCAGAAGGCGGGTGTTGTCCAGCACCTGCTTCCGCTGCTGGTCATAGCCCAGCAGCTCCACCGGGTGGGGGCAGTCCGGGTCGGCCACGGGGACAAGCTGTCCCTCCTCCCAGAGAAAGGCCTGGTATTTGGCGTACAGCCCGGCCCCGTTTTCCCGGTAAAAGGCGGAGAGCTCCTCAAAGGTGAAGGGGGCCCCCGTCTCCCAGGCGGGGAGGTTGTCCAGCACAGAGACGTACTCCTCGGTCAAAATGGGCTTCAGGGCGACGCGGATCTCCTCCGTCCCCAGCCGGGCCAGCAGGAGAAGGGCGTCCACATCCCGGCGGGCGGCCCCCTCCAGCTCCGGATCGGAGCGGCCGGAGCCGGCCAGATCTCCAAAGGGGGTCTCGGTATACCGGAGGGTATCCCACAGCCAGGTCCCCAGGCCGGAATATCCCTCCGCCTTCAGGCGGTAAAACATCTGGTCATAGGCGGCCAGGGCCCCCTCCCCGTCCCGACGGGCCGCGGCGTCCAGCAGTTGAAGCGCGTCTTTCAGCAGAGGGGTATCCAGCAGGGAGCGGAAGGCGGACAGCCCCCGCAGCTGGGCGCGCAGAAGAATCAGATTCATGGAAGTTCCTCGCTCTCTTTGCATGCAGCATTACCTCAATTTTAATGTCTGCCGCCGCCCTTGTCAACGGCTGTGGGGGTGTGATACAATGGACCGGCTTAGACCAGAGAAAGGATAGAGACGGCGGAGAGACGGCCAGCGGGCCGCTCCGCCGGATTGTATTGATATGGTATCCATTGGAGGAATCGAAATCAAAACGCCCCTGGCCCTGGCCCCCATGGCCGGAGTCACCGATGTGGCCTTCCGCACCATCTGCCGGGAGCAGGGGGCGGGGCTCACCTGCACCGAGATGGTCAGCTCCAAGGCCCTGTGTTTCCAGGACAAGAAGTCCATCCCCCTCTTGAAGCTGGGGGACGGGGAGCACCCCGCCGCTGCCCAGATCTTCGGCAGCGACCCGGTGTGCATGCAGGAGGCGGCCGCCATCGCCCACCAGGTGTCCGGGGCCGACTTCATTGACATCAACATGGGCTGTCCCGTGCCCAAGGTGGCCAACTCCGGGGACGGCTCCGGCCTGATGCGCAATCCTGACCTGGCGGTGAAGGTGATGGAGGCGGTGGTCCGGGGGGCGGGCTGTCCCGTCACGGTGAAGTTCCGCCTGGGCTGGGACAAGGGCTCCATCAACTGCGTGGAGTTTGCCCGGGCCATGGAGGAGGCGGGTGCGGCGGCGGTGGCCGTCCATGGCCGCACCAAGGTGCAGATGTACGCCGGCACCGCCAACTGGGACTGGATTCGGGAGGTGAAGAAGGCGGTGCACATCCCGGTGATGGCCAACGGGGATGTATTCAAGCCGGAGGACGCCCCCCGCATCCTGAGATACACCGGGGCGGACATCGCCATGATCGGCCGGGGGATCTTCGGCAACCCCTGGCTGTTTGCCCAGTGCAGGGCCGCCCTGGAGGGGCGGGAGATCCCGCCCATGCCGCCCCTGTCGGAGCGGTGCGACACGGCGGTGCGGCAGTTTGAGCTGTCCGCCGCCAACAAAGGGGAGAAGATCGCCTGCCTGGAGGCCCGGCGGCACTACGCCTGGTACCTGAAAGGGGTCCCCCACGCGGGCTACTACAAAGAGCAGATCGTGAAGATCACCACCCTGGAGGACGTGTACCGGGTCACCAAGGGGATTAAGCGGGACCTTTGCTGAGATGGGAGTGAGGAGATAGGAGATAGAAGTTATGGGGCATGCGCAGCGCGCAATGAAATCGTCCGGCTCCGCCGGACTCCATCACTCCTACACTCCTATCTTTTATCTCCTATCTCACATCTCAATTTATGTGGAGGGGATCGGATGAAGCAGAGCACAGAGATTCGCCCGGCCCGGGAAGCGGACATGGATGCGGTGGGGCGGCTGTATACCGACAGCTGGCAGCGGACCTACCGGGGACTGATCCCGGATTGGGTATTGGATGAGATGACCCCAGAAAAGAGCCGGGACAAGTGGACCCGCTATCGGGAGCAGAAGGAAAACTGCCTGTTCGTCCTGGAGCGGGACGGGGCCGTAGCCGGGCTTGTGGCCTGCCGCCCCTTCCCGGAGCGGGAGAACAGTGCCTTGCTGGACTCCCTCCACGTGGCCCCCGAGGCCCAGGGGAGCGGCTGGGGCAGGAGGCTCATCGCCCGGGCGGCCCGATGGGCCCGGGAGAGCGGTTTTCAGGAGCTGGTCATTTTTGTGGTCCAGGGCAACCGCCGGGCGGAGCAGCTCTACCGGGGCATGGGGGCGAGGGAGCTCTATTTTTTCCACGACCCGGTGGACGGGGCCCCCTCCTGGGCCCTGGCCTGGGAGGATCTGGAGGCTTTAGAGGAATTAGGAGTTAGAAATTTTCCGGTCGGAGAAATTGGTTGAGCTGCTTTCGCAACTCCTAATTCCTCATTCCTAATTTCTAATTAAAAAAAAGGGGGGGGACAGGGCATGACACAGACAGAGCGGGAGCTGGTGTCCCGGGCCAGGGCGGGGGACACGGCGGCCTTTGAACAGCTGATGCTGGACAACCAGGACCGGGTGTACACCCTGTGCCTGCGGATGACTGGGGACCGGGAGGACGCCCTGGACCTGGCCCAGGAGACCTTCTTCAACGCCTGGCGTGGGCTCTCCTCCTTCCAGGGGAACAGCAGCTTCTCCACCTGGGTGTACCGCCTGGCCAGCAACGCCTGCATCGACTTTCTCCGGAAGCGGAAGCGGCGGCAGCAGGGGGAGAGCCCCCACTCCTTGGACGACGAGGAGGCCCCCCTGCCCGAGCCGGCGGACCCCCGGGGCTCCCCGGAGGAGGAGCTGGAGCGGAGGGAACTGCGCCGGGCGGTGGAGCGGGGGCTCCAGGCCCTGCCCGACCACCACCGGCAGGTGCTGGTCATGCGGGAGCTGTCCGGGATGTCCTATCAGGAGATCGGCGCGGTATTGGACCTGGACCTGGGGACGGTAAAATCCCGCATCGCCCGGGCCCGGCTGGCCCTAAAAAAATTTTTGGTTCAGGAGGGGAACTTTTCCCCAGAAACTCCGTCTAAGCAGACAAAGAGCAAGAGAGGGGGGTGAACACCGATATGCTGACATGCGAAGAGGCGCTGGAGCGGATGAGCCAGGCCCTGGACGGCCCGCTGCCCCTGGAGGAGCGGCAGGCGCTGGAGGAGCATCTGGAGTCCTGCCCGGAGTGCCGGGCGGCCTATGAGGCCCTGTTTCAAGTGCCGGGCGGCCTATGAGGCCCTGTTTCAAATGGAAGACGCGCTCCGGGAGATCGGTGAGACCCCCGCTCCGGCGGAACTGTCCGCCCGGGTGATGGAGCAGATCCAGGCGGCCCCGGCCTGCCGGCCTGTCCCCCGGTGGAAGCGGGCCGGATGGCGGAACCTTGCCGGGCTGGCCGCCTGTGCGGTCCTCTGCCTGGGACTCTGGCACGGGACCGGTTTGGGGAGCCGTGAGAATGTGGTGGATGAGCCCTCCGCCGCCAGCCAGAGCGCGGGACAGGAAGACGTCTCCTCCCGCGGCCTTCTGGATGAGGTGGAGCCCGCGCAGGAGGAGGCCCCCGCCGACGCCCAGCCCGCACCGGCTCAGGCGGACGCGCCGGAAAAGGATGCTCCGGAGAAAGCGGAATCCTCCCTGTCCTCCGGTCAGGAGGAGACCGCCTGCCCCCAGACCGAGGAGGCTCCGGCCGCGGACACCCGCAGCGTTTTGGAGCAGGAGAGCCCGGAGATTCCGGAGGCATATGCCCACACGCCCGATGCAGACAGCTCCGGCTCCCAGTCTGAACAGGAGCCGGCCACGATTCAGGAGCCGGAGCCAGAGGATGAGCCCCAGGAGACAGCCCCGGATCAGGGAGGGGACGCCGGGCTGCCGGACAGTCTGGACGCGTCCGTCCAGGTCCCGCACCCCTGGGGGGAAGGCACCGCCCTGGTGCTGTCCGCCCTCCCCCAGGAGGCGGAGGAGCTTCTCCCCGCCCGGGAGGAGTGGACCCAGGAGGAGGACGGCACCCGCTGGTGTACCGTGACGGCGGAGGAGCTGGAGGCCGTTCAGGCCCTCCTCGCCCAGCAGGGTGTGGAGACGGCACTGCCGGAGCAGCCCTGGACCGAGCCCTGCGCGGTGGTGCTCCTCCCGGCGGAGGAACTTCCGTCCAGCCCGGAGGAGCCGGCCAACTGAATGATTTTCGTCCCGCCCGAAACCGGGCGGGATTTTTTATGCCCGGCATAAGGTTGGTGAACTTGAACAAACGAGCTGTTTTTAGTTACTTTTCCAAAAAAGGAACCTGTTTTTCTGAAGAAAGCCGACGGCGAACCGTGGATACGCCCGAAAAAATAGTTGCCAGAACGGGGAAATTACGTTATAATAACCAACAGATTGTACCATGGGCGGGCGGCCCCCCGTTCTCCTGTGTGACACCGACGTCTAAACTTTAAGGAGTGGAAGCAACCATGAGCTATTCTGTACAAAACATCCGCAATGTCTGCCTTCTGGGCCACAGCGGGAGCGGCAAGACCGCTCTGACGGAGAGCCTGCTCTATATGACCGGCGCCATCGACCGCATGGGCAAAGCCGCGGACGGAAATACCGTGTGCGACTATGATCCGGAGGAGATCAAACGTCAGATTTCCATCTCCACCTCTGTGGCCCCTCTGGAGTACAAGGGCTGTAAGATCAATATTCTGGACGCCCCCGGTGCCTTTGACTTTGCCGGCGACGTGATGGAGGCCCTCACCGTGGCCGACGCGGCCATTATCGTCTGCTCCGCCAAGGACGGCATCAGCGTGGGCCTGGAGAAGGCGTGGAAGTACTGCGAAGAGCGGGACATGCCCCGCTTCATCTATATCTCCAAGACGGACGAGGAGAACTCCGACTACAACGCCACCTTCGACGCCCTGCGGGAGCGCTTCGGCAACAAGATCGCCCCCCTGGTGGTCCCCATCTGGGACGACAACAAGCGGGTCACCGGCATCATCGACGTGCTGAACAAGCGTGCCTACGAGATGCAGAACGGCAAGCGGGTGGAGATCGACCTCCCCGAGGGGAAGGACGAAGTGGTCACCGAGTTCAACGACGCCCTGAAGGAGTCGGTGGCTGAGACCAGCGAGGAATTCATGGACAAGTTCTTCTCCGGTGAGGACTTCACCTATGTGGAGATGATCCAGGGCCTGCGCCAGGGCGTGCGGGAGCTGTCCCTGTTCCCCGTCCTGTGCGGCTCCGCCATCAACACCATGGGCTCCCTGATGCTCATGGACCACATTGTGGACCTGCTTCCCAACCCCGCCGAGGGCAACATGCGCAAGGGAACCGCCCCCGACGGCACCAAGGAGGAGTTCGCCGTGGCCCCCGGCGGCGTGCCCTGCGCCTTCGTCTTTAAGACTGTGGCCGACCAGTACGGCAAGTACTCCTTCATCAAGGTCCTGTCCGGCAACATCACCCCCGACCTGACCCTGGTGGACTCCCGTACCGGCAACAGTGAAAAGCTGGGCCGCCTGTATCAGATGCGGGGCAAGAAGGCCGAGGAGGTCAAGGAGCTCTCCTGCGGCGACATCGGCGCCATCGGCAAGATGGAGAAGGTGAAGACCGGCGACACCCTGTGCGACGCCCGAAAGGTCATCTCCCTGGCCCCCATCCCCTTCGCCGAACCCAACTACTCGGTGGCCATCTCCCCCAAGACCCGCGGCCAGGAGGACAAGGTGGCCCAGGGCCTGAACCGGATGAACGAGGAGGACCCCTCTTTCCGGGTGGAGAACAACGCCGAGACCCACCAGATGGTTATTTACGCTGCCGGCGACATCCAGGTGGATGTGCTGGTGTCCAAGCTGAAGAGCCGCTTCAACGTGGAGGCGGAGCTGAAGACTCCCCGGGTTCCCTACCGGGAGAAGATCCGCAAGACCGTCTCCAAGCAGGGCCGCCACAAGAAGCAGACCGG
>CASFKT010000181.1 GCA_949295195.1 uncultured bacterium
AGTTCAAGGTCCGCGCCTTGATGTTTCCAGCCAACGCGCCCGGTGCGTCTCCGCCGTCTCTCTGAGCCGCACTTGAGCCCCACCCACGCCAAAAGGCGCGCTTTTCATCCGCAGGAGCATCCCGCAAAGGCTGCCGGCCCCTTAGCGTCAGCGCTCATTTTGAGCCTTCCCCGGTGGCGTTTTGCCTTCTTTTTCGCTATAGAAAAAGAAGGTCGCCGCCCGCAGGCGGCGAACCCCTTCCCTCCTTAAAAAATGTTTACCAGCGACGGCTGCTCCATCTCAGCCAAAAGCTCCAGCTGAGTCATCAACTCCGCGTTGGCGGCGGTGTACTGGTCGGTCTCCTCCAGAGCCAGATACTGCTCCAGGGCCCGGAAGGAGCTCAAAATCTCGTCGGTGTCGCTGTGTCGCATCAGGATGTGGAGATACTCCTCATGGTCCTGCCAACTCTGGAAGGCCTGCTCGCTCAGTTTGGCGGCCCCCTCCCAGTCCCCCTGGGCGGTCCGCCCCTGGGCCTGCTCCAGCTGCTGAATCATTCCACCGGTCAATCTCTCCGCGTACCAGGCGTTCCACAGGGTGCCCCCCAGCAGGACCGCCAAAATGGCCGCCGCCGCCCACAGCCTCCTCATGCTCTCCTCCTCCCCTCTTCCTGCTCCGCCTGGGGGGCCAGATAGACGCCGCCCGCCTCATCCACTGTCATCAAAAATACCTGGCCCGGGTCCTTCATGCCGCGCTTCGAGAGCTGCTTTTGCAGCCACACCCCGTCATAGCCTCGGGCGGTCAGATTCCGAGTCAGGAGCTTTCCATCGCTGATGAGCACCAGAGGCAGGCCGGTCTCCTCCGCCTCCAGCCCCAGCTGACTCTGGGTAGGGGGCTTCTCCCGCTCCCAGGGCAGGATGGACAGCTGGCCGTTGGTCTCCAGGATGGCATATTCGATTCCGGCGGGGCCCGCATACCCCTGGGCCCGCAGCTCCTCCAGCAGTTCATCCACCGTCAGCCGGTTGCGGCGCATCTCCCCCTGGTCGATCTTCCCCTTGCGGATGATGACGCTGGGCCGTCCGCACAGGAGGGTCCGGAACCGGGTGCTCTTCATGGTGAGCACCGACAGGATCATGGTCAGGGACAGCAGGGTCAGAATGGGCACGATCCCCGCGAGCAGGGGAATGCCGAAATCCTGCATAGGGACGGCGGCCAGATCGGCGATGATCAGGGAGAGCACCAGCTCCGAGGGCTCCAGCTCCCCCACCTGGCGCTTGCCCATGAGCCGGATGCCGGCGATGATCAGCAGATATAAAATGACGGTTCGTACAAATCCGGTAAACACGGCGGCCCCCTCCTTTTTCCTCAGTGTGCCCTCTTTCCGGGAAAGTATCCCGCGCTTAGGCCTTGTTTGAAAATTGGAACTATGCTCAACGGCGAGGGATTTTTTCGCCAGACAAGGCGATTTGACGCAGCAATACTTGGTGTATTGCAAGGAAAATCAACGCAGTATGGCGGAAAAAGACCCGCCGTTTGGGTATATTGACATGTTTCAGACAAGGCCTAGAGCCGTTCCCTTTCCTCCGCGTCAAAAATTGCCCCTCCGGCGGCCAAAAGTTTTATGAAAAAACCATCCTCCGCCTCTTGCAATGGGCGGCATTTTCCGATACAATATCTTGAAACACTTTGAGCGTTGGTACGATGCAAACAGTGAACTGGATACGGAAGGGCGTGTAAGAGAATTGATGAAAGCGACTTTGATCCTGGCCAACGGAGCCGTGTTCTCCGGGACCAGCATCGGCAGCACCTCCGACCGGGTATGTGAGATGGTGTTCAACACCTCCATGACCGGCTATCAGGAGATTCTGACCGATCCCTCCTACGCCGGACAGGGAGTAGTGATGTCCTATCCCCTCATCGGCAATTACGGCGTCAACCATGAGGACAACGAGTCCAGCCGCCCCTGGGTGGAGGCCTTCGTGGTCCGGCACCTCTCTCCCCGGGGCAGCAACTTCCGCTGTGAGGGCGACCTGGGCACCTATCTGAAGGAGCACGATATCACCGGCATTCAGGACGTGGATACCCGTGCCCTCACCAAAATACTCCGCAGTCAGGGGAGCATGAACGGCATGATCACCTGCGCGGAGCATTTTAATGTGGCCGACGTCCTTCAGAAGCTGAAGGAGTACAAGGTCACCGACACCGTGGCCCGGGTCACCCGGAAGGAGCCCGAGGTCTTCCCCGCCTACGGCGAGGAGAAGCACCATGTGGCCATGATGGACTACGGCGTCAAGCAGCACATGATCGAGTGCCTGCGCCGCCGTGGCTGCAAGGTCACCGTCCTGCCCGCCTTCACCCCAGCCCAGGAGGTGCTCTCCGGCGGCTTCGACGGCGTCATGCTGTCCAACGGCCCCGGCGACCCGGCGGAGAACACCGCCATCATCGCCGAGCTGAAGAAGCTCTATGACAGCACCATCCCCATCTTCGGGGTGTGCATGGGCCACCAGCTGCTGGCTCTGGCCACCGGCGCCAAGACCGGCCGCCTGGCTTACGGCCACCGGGGGGGCAACCACCCCGTCCGGGACCTGGAGAAGGGCCGGGTGTTTATCACCAGCCAGAACCACGGCTACGTGGTCCTGTCTGACACGGTGGACCCCGCCGTGGCCGAGGTGTCTCACATCAATGTGAACGACGGCACCTGCGAGGGCCTGCACTACAAGCGCCCCAACTGCTTTACCACCCAGTTCCATCCCGAGGCCAACGCCGGCCCCCGGGATACGGAGTATCTGTTCAACCGCTTTGTAGCATCCATGGGAGGTGACCGGTAATGCCGAAGGATCCGAATATCAAAAAAGTACTGATGCTGGGCTCCGGCCCCATCGTCATCGGTCAGGCCGCTGAGTTTGACTACGCCGGCACCCAGGCCTGCCGCGCCCTGAAGGAAGAGGGCATCGAGGTGGTGCTGGTCAACTCCAACCCCGCCACCATCATGACGGACAAGGATATCGCCGACCACGTGTATATCGAGCCCATGAACATCCCCTCCGTCACCCAGGTCATCGAGAAGGAGCGCCCCGACGCCCTACTGCCCAACATGGGCGGCCAGACCGGCCTGAACCTGGCCATGGCCCTGTATGAGAACGGCACCCTGGAGAAGTACGGGGTGAAGCTGCTGGGCACCAGCCCCGCCTCCATCCACAAGGCCGAGGACCGCCAGGGCTTCAAGGACTGCATGGAGTCCATCGGCCAGCCCTGCGTCACCTCCAAGGTGGTGAACACCGTGGAAGACGCGGTGGCCTTTGCCAACGAGATCAGCTACCCCGTCATCGTCCGCCCCGCCTACACCCTGGGCGGCACCGGCGGCGGCATCGCCTATGACCAGGCCTCCCTGGAGGAGATCTCCGACCGGGGCCTCAACCTGTCCCGGGTCCATGAGGTGCTCATCGAGCGGTGCATCTCCGGCTGGAAGGAGATCGAGTTCGAGGTCATGCGGGACGGGGCCGGTAACGTGATCACCATCTGCTCCATGGAGAACATCGACCCCGTGGGCGTGCACACCGGCGACTCCATCGTGGTGGCCCCCACCCAGACCCTGGCCAACAAGGAGTTCCAGATGCTCCGCTCCGCCGCCCTGGAGATCATCTCCGCCCTGGAGATCGAGGGCGGGTGCAACGTGCAGTTCGCCCTGAACCCCGACTCCTTCGAGTACGCGGTCATCGAGGTCAACCCCCGCGTGTCCCGCTCCTCCGCCCTGGCGTCCAAGGCCACCGGCTACCCCATCGCCAAGGTGGCGGCCAAGGTGGCCCTGGGCTACACCCTGGACGAGATTCCCAACGCGGTCACCGGCAAGACCAAGGCCTGCTTCGAGCCCACCATCGACTACTGTGTGCTGAAGATCCCCCGCCTGCCCTTTGACAAGTTCACCACCGCCAGCCGCACCCTGGGCACCCAGATGAAGGCCACCGGCGAGGTCATGGCCATCGCCAACTCCTTCGAGGGAAGCTGGACAAGCTGGAGAAGCTGTACACCGACGAGATCGAGGACCTGCTGGTGCAGGTCACCGACGAGCGGCTGTTCGTGGTGGCCGAGGCCCTGCGCCGGGGCATCTCTCCCCAGAAGATCAACCACATCACCAAGATGGACATCTGGTTCCTGGACGGCTTCCAGCGGATCATCGACATGGAGAACGAACTGGAGCGCTGCAAGGGCGAGCCCTCCGCCGACACCCTGAAGCGGGCCAAGGAGATGTGCTTCGCCGACAGCTATATCGGCACTCTGTGCGACATGAAGCAGTCCCAGGTGAAGGCCCTGCGGGAGAAGTACGGCATCATCCCCTCCTTCAAGATGGTGGACACCTGCGCCGCTGAGTTCGACGCGGAGACCCCCTACTACTACTCCTCCTACGACGGGGAGAACGAGGCTGTGGAGACCAGCGACCGCAAGAAGGTGCTGGTGCTGGGCTCCGGCCCCATCCGCATCGGCCAGGGCATCGAGTTCGACTACTGCTCCGTCCACTCCGTGTGGGCCTTCAAGCGCATGGGCTATGAGACCATCATCATCAACAACAACCC
>CASFKT010000182.1 GCA_949295195.1 uncultured bacterium
CACCTTCCACTTGTCGCTGATGAGGGTCAGGGTGGTCTCCACCGGGCAGGCGGGGAGTTCTTTGGCCGCAGTTGACATTTGAGTCCCTCCTTGGTCCATAGGTTCTGATTGGGATGTATAGCTTGATTATATCCTAAGCCTCCTGGCTGCGTCAAGGCGCTGTGCCGCCTGTGGCATCTCAAAAAATTTTTCTGCGCCGCCCGGGCCCGCAAAGCCTTGGGCGGCACAAAAGTTTCCAGCTGGTAACCGTCCAAAAGTTACGTCTGGGTGCCTATAGCACAAGATTGTGCGTACTTTTCAAAGCCGTTTGCGTGCGCTATGATGCAGTCACAAGGGCGGGAGACCCCGCCGGAACATCCCAAGGAGGTAATTCGCTGTGAACAAAAACACGTATGAGACCGTCAAGCTGCCCAAGGGCGAGATGCATGTGTATGACTTCGGCGCGGCCAGACTTCACGCCTATCAGACCAAGGACCCCATCGACAATGAGGTCTTTCTGGTGGAGAAGGGCGGCAAAGCCGTCGTTTTGGAGAGTCCCTGCTTTTTCGACAACATCCGGGAACTCACGGACTATCTGACCGCCCGAAAGCTGGAGTCGGCGGGGATGCTGGTGGCCTATCACGGGGCCGGCGCGTCCTTCCTGCCCGGCGTGCCCAAGTACGCCACCCGGAACGCCGTGGATTACTCCGCCCAGGGCGGGGGAAAGGCGCTGATTGACGGCTTTGCCGCCGCTTTTGGGGATGGGTTTGACGCCTCAGTCCACCCGGTGGACCACATCCTGGAGGAGGGGTCCATCACCATCGGCGGCATTGAATTTGTGATCCACCCCACCGCCGAGGCCTTCGATGTGGAGATTCCCGCCCTCAACGCAGTGTACACCCACATGCTGGGCCACGACTGTCACTCCATTGTGGCGGGCGCGGACCACGCCGACGCCATGATCGCCCAGCTGGAGGGCTATATCGCGCGGGGATATGACCTGATCCTCACCTCCCACTACACCCCGGAGGACTGGAAGGACGCCCGGACCAAAATTGACTATCTGAAGGAGCTGAAGTCCCTGGCCGCCGCCAGCGGAACTCGGGACAGCTTTCTGGCGGCGATGAGGGAGAAGTATCCCCAGTACAGCGGAGAAAACTACCTGTCCATGACAGCGGGGTTTTTCTTCGCCTGACAGGCCGGCCCGGAGAGGAGAGAGGCGTTTATGGAACGTTTAGAACAGATCGAGGCCCTGAATCAGATCCTGCTGGCGGAGATGCCCGAGTACCGGTCCCAGAGAGAGCGGTTTCCCAGGGAGGAGGGGGCCCAGCGGCGGCTCCTGCGCAGCCTGATGAACCTGCGGCCTCCCATGCCCCTGGACCCGGACTTTCTGGCGGCCCAGGACGCCCTCCTCTCCGCCGAGACGGCGGAGAAGGGGGTGGTGGATGGGGATGCCCTGGTCCCCACCCAGGCCGACTCCCGCCTGGTCCTCTGGCAGGGGGACATCACCCGGCTGCGGGCGGACGCCATCGTCAACGCGGCCAACTCCGCCCTGCTGGGGTGCTTCCACCCCTGCCACGGGTGCATCGACAATGCCATCCACTCGGCGGCGGGCCTCCAGCTCCGGGACGAGTGCTTCCGCCTCATGGAGGCCCAGGGACACCCGGAGCCCAACGGCCGGGCCAAGCTCACCGGGGGCTATAACCTCCCGGCCCGGCATGTGCTCCACACGGTGGGGCCCATCGTCCGGGGGCGGGTGACCCGGCGGGACAGGGAGGAGCTGGCCTCCTGCTACCGCGCCTGTCTGGAGCTGGCGGCGGAGCGCGGCCTGCACAGCGTGGCCTTCTGTTGTATCTCCACCGGGGAGTTTCGCTTCCCCAACCGGGAGGCCGCCCAGATCGCGGTGGACACCGTCAAGGAGTGCCTCCGCCGAAAAACTTCCATCCGAAGGGTGATCTTCAATGTTTTCAAGGATCTTGACGCAGAAATCTACCGCGGCCTCCTGGGACCGGATCGGGGAGCTGAGACAGGCCCTTGACCGGGCGGAGGCCGTGGTGGTGGGGGCGGGAGCGGGGCTGTCCGCCTCGGCCGGCCTCACCTACTCCGGGGAGCGGTTTGAGCGCTACTTCGGGGATTTTCAGAAGAAATACGGCATTCCGGACATGTACTCCGGGGGTTTCTTCCCCTTTGAGGGCCTGGAGGAGTACTGGGCCTGGTGGAGCCGGCACATCTGGTACAACCGGTATGTGGACCCGCCTAGGCCGGTATACCGGGACCTGCTGGACCTGGTTGGGGGGAAGGACTACTTCGTGCTCACCACCAACGTGGACCATCAGTTCCAGCGGGCGGGCTTTGACAAGAGCCGCATCTTCTACACCCAGGGGGACTACGGCCTGTGGCAGTGCTCCAAGCCCTGCCACGCCAAGACCTACGACAACCAGGAGACGGTGCGCCGGATGCTGGAGGAGCAGAGGGACATGCGGGTGCCCGCCGGGCTGGTGCCCTACTGCCCCGTCTGCGGCCGGCCCATGACCATGAACCTGCGCGCGGACGACACCTTCGTGGAGGACGAGGGCTGGCACGCCGCCGCCCGGCGCTATGAGGCCTTCCTCCGCCGCTGCCAGGGGAAGCGGGTGCTCTTTCTGGAACTGGGGGTGGGGGGCAACACCCCGGTCATCATCAAATATCCCTTCTGGCGGATGACCCGGCAGGACCCAAGGGCGGTCTACGCCTGCATCAACCGGGAGGCGGCCTGCGCCCCCGGGGAGATCCGAAGCCGCGCCATCTGCATCCAGGGGGACATTGGGGCGGCGCTGGACCGGCTGCGGGCCCTGACTGAGACAGAGACGGCCCGGTGTTCCGCTCCGAAAACATGAAAAACGGCTCCGTGCATGCACGGAGCCGTTTTGTGTTTGGGGCAAGTTGTTGCCGGACGAAATGAGCCTGTGATTTCTGAATCCACCAAGGCAGAGCCATGCGGAAGGGGCGGAAGCGGAGAACCGGGCCGTCCATGTCTCTCGCCGGTACCTCCGGGTGGTGCCCAGAGGAGGCCGTGCCATGAGAAACTCCGTTTTGTGGCAGCGGGGAGAAGAAAATCTGGAGACCGAAGTGTGCTTATTTTGTATGGCATCCGTCCGGTGCGCTGCTGCCGCGGAGTAGAAAGAGGGAGGGCGTCTGTATAACAGATGCCCTCCCGTTTGGCACCCCCGACCAGACTCTAACTGGTGACCTACCGCTTAGGAGTTTGGCGTGCCCAATGCCGTACGGAACGGACATAATTTACGGTGATTCCTCGTTCGTGATATATTTTGAGGTACAAGGTTTTTGTGGTGCAATTTGCACAAAATGCCGTGTACTGCCGCACTTTTTAAGACGGCCAATTAGCAAACTCTTAGCAGGAATCGCCTTGCCCACAACGTCTTTTCATCACACTCTATCGCCTTGTCACTGAACAAATTCATGGAGGTCATACAATGGAAAATCATGAAAAGCGTCCGTTGCCGGAGGCGCGCACCTATACCGTGGAAGATATTGCGGCTATGCTCAACATTGGGCGTACGTCGGCCTATACCCTGGTAAAAGAAGGCCACTTTAAGACCGTGCGGATCGGCACGGCGATCCGCATTTCTAAAAAGTCATTCGATGAATGGCTGGAGGGGCTGGGGCTATAAGATTAATCGACAAATATCCAAAGGGCCGCCGTAGGTTTAAAACTACGGTGGTTCTTTAGTATCTGTTGCTTGCCAAATAAATTGCTATGGCGCCTTGTGAATGACATCTCAGGCATCCTAGGTATGATAAATAGGATGTTCTCGGCATCGGCCATAGCTCGGCTTATAAACTCGCCAACTCCGGATTGTTCAAGACGATTCGCATCGGCAACATGATCCGCACCTCCAGGAAGTCCTTTGAAGATTGATTGAAGATGGAGGAGTGGACGACGAAATGGGATAAAGATATAGACCACCGCAGGCTTACGGCTGCGGTGGCCTTTA
>CASFKT010000183.1 GCA_949295195.1 uncultured bacterium
CCCTCCCCTACGGTTCTCAAGAAAACCTTCCGAAATTGGGTAGGGGAGGCCCTTGGGCCTCCCGTCAGAATACGCACCGGGAGCGTTGGCTCGGCAAACCCAGGCGCAGTCCGTAAACCGCAGCAAAATCAAAATTTTGCCCACCCAGGCCCCCAGTGGGGCCGGAAGAAAACGCAGGCAAGCACTCCTGATTTTGCGCGCCGGAACCATGGCAGCACAAACCAGGAGGGCGTCCCCCGTAAAAAGGGGTCCGGGGAAAGGCGAATCGAAGCGCCGTTCCGGCGCTTCGCCTGAGCCGTCCCCGGGGGCGTTTTGGTTACTTTGCCGCCATGGGCAAAGTAACTCGCCGCCCGCAGGCGGCGAAATCCCCCGCGCGTAAATCACCACCCCCCTAGTTTTGCGTTGAAAAAAACAGGGAAACATGGTATACTACAAAAACCAATCTAAATTCGAGATACAAAGGAGCGTATGAGCATGGTACTGCACGAATCTGGCGAGGACTATCTGGAGGCGATTTTGGTTCTGCGCCAGCAGAAGGGAAATGTGCGCTCCATTGACGTGGCCCAGCATCTGGGCTTCTCCAAGCCCTCGGTGAGCCGGGCGGTCTCCATTCTGAAGAGCAACGGCTATCTGAACATGGAAAAGGACGGACGGCTGGAGCTTACCCCCCAGGGGGAGGCCGAGGCCCAGCGGGTCTATGAGCGCCACCGCTTTTTGAGCGAGTGGCTGGTGATGCTGGGCGTCTCCCCGGAGGTGGCCGCCGCCGACGCCTGCCGCATCGAGCACGACATCAGCGCCGAGACCTTTGAATGCCTCAAGCGCCACGTCCGCCAGTACGCCCAGGACAACCTCTCTTGATCCGTTCCGGCGCGCGAGAGACGGGAGTGCTCCCGCGCGCCGCTTTGTATGTTTCTGAGAAACGGAGGTCTTTATTATGACGTTAGACGAGATCCTGTCCCAAGCAGCCGGGGGCTTCAATCTTCAGGCTCTCTCCCTGGCCAACATTCTGCGGGCCGTCCTGGTGCTGGCCGTCGGCGTGGTGGTCATCAAGCTGATCCAGCGGGCGGTGGAGCGCATTTTATCCCGAAACGCCGCCCTGGCCCCCATCCACCGGTACCTCCGCTCCGCCCTGTCCGTCGTGCTGTGGCTGCTGCTGGCCCTGGTGTTCCTGGGGTCCATGGGTGTGGAGCTCACCTCCATCATCGCCCTTCTGAGCGTGGCCGGCCTGGCCGTCTCCCTGGCTCTTCAGAACACCCTGTCCAACCTGGCCGGGGGGATCATGCTGCTGGTGTCCAAGCCCTTCACCATCGGGGACTATGTGGAGATCGGCTCGGTGTCGGGCACCGTGTCCATGATCGGCATGTCGTACAGCACCCTGACCACCGTGGAGAACAAGGAGATCTACATCCCCAACAGCCAGCTCTCCTCCGCCACCATCATCAACTACACCCGCCTGGGCAGGCGGCGCATGGAGATCACCGTCAGCGCCTCCTACCAGGACAAGTCGGAGGATGTAAAGGCCGCCCTGGCCGACGCCGTGAGCCAGTTCCCCGCCATCTTCCAGGACCCCGCCCCGGAGATCCGCCTGAGCGGATACGGGGACAGCGGAGTCAACTACCTGATCCGGGCCTGGACCACCACCGGGGACTACTGGGACACCTACTACAAACTTTTGGAGGCCATCCTCCCCGCCTTCCAGCGCCGGGGGGTGTCTATGCCCTATCCTCAAATGGATGTGCACCTGATCCCCGACCCCTCGGAAAAATCCACTTGACAAACCGCCGTTCCTTCGTTAAAATGTAGAACATCAAATGCAGCGACGGGAAAAAAGACAGGGCCTGCCCCCTTCAGAGAGCCGGTGGCTGGTGCAAACCGGTGCGGGTCCCCCTGTGGATAACTGGTCCCTGAGCAGTCCGCCTGAACCAAAAGTAGGGCGGGACGGTTGGCCTCGTTATCGGCTGCGGCCTTGTTGGAGGCTTTGAGGGCCGTTCGGGTGACCGGCGGCTGAACCAGGGTGGTACCGCGTGAGCAACATTCCACGCCCCTGACTTGAAAAAGTCGGGGGCGTTTTTTCTGGCCAAAAAAGGCCTGCCGGCCTTTTCCGGCCGAGGAGATTACAGCCCGCTGCGCGCGCCCTTCGGGCACACTTGCGGTCTGAGATGTGTTTTTGGGGTCGGCAAAGCCGCCCCAAAAACAATTCCAAAGCCTTTCGCCGCTGCGGCGGCGAAACTCTGCGAGGCTTTTTCTAAAAACACCCCTCGACAGTGAAGATACTTTCGTTTAGGAGGAAAGAACCATGAATCCAGGCTACAAAAAGTATATCCCCTTCCAGCCCCAGAAGATCGTGGGCCGCACCTGGCCCGACAAGGTGATCACTAAGGCCCCCACCTGGTGCTCCGTGGACCTGCGGGACGGCAACCAGGCCCTGGTGGACCCCATGAATCTCCAGGAGAAGCTGGAGTACTTCCACACTCTGGTGGACATCGGCATCAAGGAGATCGAGATCGGCTTCCCCTCCGCCAGCGAGACGGAGTATGAGATCTGCCGGGAGCTCATCGAGGGGGGCCACATCCCCGACGACGTGACCATCCAGGTGCTGGTCCAGGCCCGGGAGCATCTGATCAAAAAGACCTTCGAGGCCATCAAGGGCGCCAAGAACGTCATTCTCCACTTCTACAACTCCACCTCCACCCTCCAGCGGAAGGTGGTCTTCCACATGGACACCGACGGCATCACCAAAATCGCCACCGACGCCGCCGACCTCATTTATGAGATGTCCAAGCCCCTCATCGACGAGGGCATGAACCTGCGCTTCGAGTACTCCCCCGAGTCCTTCATGGGCACCGAGATGGACTACGCCGTGGAGATCTGCCAGGCGGTGCTGGACCACCTCCACGCCACCCCGGAGAACAAGGTCATCCTGAACCTGCCCACCACCGTGGAGAACTGCATGCCCAACCAGTTCGCCGACATGCTGGAGTACTTCATCCGCAAGCTGCCCTCACGGGACAGCGCCATCATCTCCCTCCACCCCCACAATGACCGGGGCACCGGCGTGGCCACCGCTGAGATGGGCCTGCTGGCCGGGGCCGACCGGGTGGAGGCCACCCTGTTCGGCAACGGCGAGCGCACCGGCAACGTGGACATCGTCACCCTGGCCATGAACATGTACACCCAGGGGGTGGACCCGGAGCTGGACTTCTCCGACATGAACAAGATCAAGGAGATGTTCGAGCGCACCACCAAGATGCCCGTGGGCGACCGCCAGCCCTACGCCGGCAAACTGGTGTTCACCGCCTTCTCCGGCAGCCACCAGGACGCCATCAACAAGGGCAGCCAGTATATGAAGGAGTCCAACTCCGACTTCTGGGAGATCCCCTATCTGCCCATCGACCCCGCTGACGTGGGCCGGGAGTACGAGCCTATCATCCGCATCAACTCCCAGTCCGGCAAGGGCGGCGCCGCCTATATCATGGAGCACAATTTCGGCTACGACCTGCCCAAGACCATGCACCCGGAGTTCGGCCACATCGTCCAGGTGGAGACCGACAAGGTGGGCACCGAGATCAGCCCCCAGCGCATCAACGAGCTGTTCCATCAGGAGTATATCGAGGCCAAGGAGCCCTACAAGCTGCTCAAGCACGCCTTCACCGAGACCATCGACGCCGAGGGCCACTCCCACGTGGCCTTCCAGGGCACCCTCCAGCACACCGACACCATCTTCGACGTGTCCGGCGAGGGCAACGGCCCCATCGATGCCTTTTTCCACGCCATCCAGGGAGAGCGCATGGACCACTACACCTTCCTGGACTACAAGTCCCACGCCATCACCAACGGCTCCGACTCCCAGGGCGTGGCCTATATCCTGCTCCAGGACCAGCGGGACGGCAAGAAGTACTGGGGCGTGGGCCTGTCCCACAACATCAACCTGGCTCCCCTCCGGGCCATCCTGTCCGCCATCAACCG
>CASFKT010000184.1 GCA_949295195.1 uncultured bacterium
CAACCTGCCGTCCCTCCAGAATTGGCTGTCCAAACAGTAATCTTCCCCTGAATTTCAACAGAAAGGAGGGAACGCCATGTCCCAGCGGAAGCACCGCTTCCAAGCCCCCCCGTCCCAGGACCCCCTGAGCGGGGCCAAGTCCTCCCTGGTCTTTCGCCTGAACTTCGGCTTTTTCTTCCGGCAGCTGGTGATTTTTCTGGTGATGGATCTGCTGCTGCTCTTCATGGCCACCGCCGGTCTGTTTCTCTATGCGGAGAACCGGTGCGCCACGGTGGCCGCCTTGGTGGAGGAGCGGGGCGTCCCCTCCGCCGATACCATCCCCTGGATGGAGGCCAGCGACTACACCATCATTCCCCTGAGAGAAACGCCTTCCTTCTCTGAGGAGACCGCAGCGGGATACTCCCTCCTCCCGCTCCCCTTCCTCCCTCAGTATACGGAACTGGAGGGCGGAACCCGCACCTGGGACCTGTCCTCCTACTACACCATTGTGCTGCCCAACAACGGGGAGCCCTACGCCATCACGGTGGACCTGTCCGGAATCTCCAGCACGCTCTACTGGGCGGGGATCGTCCTGCTGGCCTGTCAGGGATTGTCCCTGCTCACCGGGCTGTTCCGGAACAACCGGTCCATCCACAAGATCCTGAAGCCCATCCAGGATCTGGCCGCCACCGCCTCCCGGCTCAACTCCATGACCCACATGTCCCGGCAGGAGCTGGAGGCCCTGGCGGGGGAGCTGGAGAAGATCAACGCCACCCATCTGGACAGCCGCATCGACCTGCCCGCCACCCAGAAGGAGCTGCGCTCCCTGGCCCAGGCCATCAATGCCATGCTGGACCGGATCAACAAGGCGTACAGCGCCCAGATGCGCTTTGTCTCCGACGCCAGCCACGAGCTGCGCACCCCCATCGCCGTCATCCAGGGCTACGCCGCCCTTCTGGACCGGTGGGGCAAGGACGACCCGGAGGCACTCCAGGAGTCCATCAACGCCATCCGCTCCGAGGCCAAGTCCATGGAGAACCTGGTGGAGCAACTGCTGTTCCTGGCCCGGGGGGACAACGACACCCAGCCGGTAAAGCGCACCCACTTCGACCTCACGGCTCTGGCCGGGGAGGTGCTGCGGGAGGAGGAGATGATCCACGAGGACCGGATCTTCCTGCCCCGGTGGGGGGAGGAGCCGGTGCCGGTGTACGCCGACCAGGGGCTCATCAAGCAGGTGATGCGGATTTTGATGGACAACAGCGTAAAATACAGCGGTGCGGGCAGCCGCATCTACCTGCGGGTGATGGTGCTGGACGGCCACGCCCGGGTCACGGTCCAGGACGAGGGCATGGGCATCTCCCCCCAGGGCATCCCACACATCTTCGACCGCTTCTACCGCACCGACCAGTCCCGGGACCGGAAAACCGGGGGTACCGGCTTGGGACTGTCCATCGCCAAGTGGATCGTCGACCGCCACGGGGGCTGGTTTGAGGTGGTCTCCCGGGAGGGGGTGGGCACCCGGATCTCCTTCCTGCTGCCCGCCGACCAGGCGCCCCCGGCGGAGGAGGCGGGGTAATGTACTACGTCTATCTTCTCCGCTGTGGGGACGGCACCCTGTACGCCGGCTTCACCAACGATCTGGCCCGCCGCCTGGCGGTCCACAACGCCGGGAGGGGCGCAAAATACACCCGAAGCCGCCTCCCGGTGGAGTTGGTCTACTGGGAAAATTTCCCCAACAAATCTTCTGCCCTCAAGCGTGAATACGCCATAAAACGTCTCTCCCGGGCAGAGAAACTCTCTCTGATTCAATCGTTTGTTTCCCAAGGTACAATCTGAACCTCCAGCGGGTGGGTCCGTACTGCGGCCCGCCCGCTTTTGCGAACATTTATACTGAATGCCGGGTTTTTTCTCCCTTTTGCCCGTGGATTTTGGCGGGAAAAGGCTCTTGAAATTCAAAAAACCATGTGGCATAATAACACCGACCATTCGACACCAAAGGAGTGACGACTGCTATGATGGTTTCCACAAAGGGCCGCTACGCTCTGCGGGTGATGATCGACTTAGCGGAGCACGATGACGGATTGTACATCCCCTTGAAAGAGATCGCCGCCCGGCAGGATATTTCCGAGAAATATCTGGAAAGCATCGTAAAGCTGCTGACCCGAAACGGCGACCTGGTGGGCGTCCGGGGCAAGGGGGGCGGCTACCGCCTGACCCGTTCCCCGGAGGAGTACACCGTGGGCAGCATCCTGCGCCTGACGGAGGGGGGACTGGCCCCCGTGGGCTGTCCCGGGCTGGACAGCCGCAGCTGCGACCGGGCGGAGGACTGCCGGACCCTCCCCATGTGGAGAGAGCTGGACAAGCTCATCAACGACTATCTGGACGGCGTAACCTTGGCCGACCTGATCTGCCCCAAAGAGGAGGAGGCGGTCCTCTGACCCGCCTCCAAGCGTGCCGCCATCAGGCGGCACGCTTTTCTTTTCTATTACCTATTGACTTAATTGGTTTTCGATGGTATACTGCCCTACATATTCCGGGGCAGAGTTGACCTCTCCCCGGCCGCCCACTTCCCAGATACAGAAAGGATGCTTCCCATGGTCCAGAACCCCGCCTATCGCTTTGAAACCCTCCAGCTCCACGCTGGACAGGAGAGCCCCGACCCGGCCACCGGCGCCCGGGCGGTCCCCATCTATCAGACCGCCGCCTACGTCTTCCCGGACGCCGACCACGCCGCCGCCCGCTTTGCCCTGGAGGAGCCGGGCAACATCTACGGCCGCCTCACCAACCCCACCCAGGAGGTGCTGGAGCGGCGGATGGCCGCCCTGGAGGGGGGAAGCGCCGCCCTGGCGGTGGCCTCCGGCGCCGCCGCCATCACCTATACCATCCAGGCCCTGGCCCAGGCGGGGGACCACATCGTGGCCCAGAAGACCATCTACGGCGGCACCTATAACCTGCTGGCCAACACCCTGCCCCCCTTCGGGATTACTGCCTCCTTTGTGGACGCCCACAACCTGGCGGAGGTGGAGGGGGCCATCCGCCCCAACACCAAGGCGGTCTACCTGGAGACCCTGGGCAACCCCAACAGCGACCTCCCCGATCTGGACGCCATCGCCGCCATCGCCCACCGCCACGGCATCCCCCTGGTGGTGGACAACACCTTCGGCACCCCCTACTTCATCCGGCCCATCGAGCACGGGGCCGACGTGGTGGTCCACTCCGCCACCAAGTTCCTGGGGGGCCACGGCACCACCCTGGGCGGGATCATCGTGGACGGGGGAGCCTTTGACTGGAAGGCCTCCGGCCGCTTCCCTCCCATTGGGGCGCCCAACCCCAGCTACCACGGGGTCTGCTTCGCGGACGCCGCCGGTCCCGCCGCCCTGACCACCTACATCCGGGCCATCCTGCTGCGGGACACCGGGGCGGCCATCTCCCCCTTCAACGCCTTTCTCCTGCTCCAGGGAATCGAGACCCTGTCCCTCCGCCTGGACCGCCATGCCGAGAACACCCGGAAGGTGGTGGAGTATCTCTCCCGCCACCCCAAGGTGGAGCGGGTCAACCACCCCTCTCTCCCGGATCACCCGGACCACAGCCTGTACCGGCGGTACTTCCCCCGGGGCGGCGGCTCCATCTTCACCGTGGATCTGAAGGGGGGACAGGAGGGGGCCTACCGCTTCATCGACCACCTGAAGCTGTTCTCCCTGCTGGCCAACGTGGCCGACTCCAAGAGCCTGGTCATCCACCCGGCCACCACCACCCACGCCCAGCTGCCCCCGGAGGAGCAGGCGGAGCAGGGGATTCTCCCCGGCACCGTCCGGCTGTCCATCGGCACCGAGCACGGGGACGACCTGCTGGCCGACCTGTAGCTGGCCCTGGAATGCGCATAAATCCATGCGGCGCGGCCCATTCGGGCCGCGCCGATCTTGTTTTATGCGCGAAAAACCGTTTTTCCGTTGAGCACCGTCTCCAC
>CASFKT010000185.1 GCA_949295195.1 uncultured bacterium
GTGTTTTTTCGCCCAACGACCGGACCGCGGAGCCATCCGCGGTCCGTTTTTTGTCCGGGGAAGGAAAAGGAGAAGAGAGATATGGACATGAACCAGTTGGCCGATCAGGTCAGCAATCTGGCAGACTTTGTGTGGAACGGTCTGCTGCTCTACCTGCTGGTGGGCACCGGCATTATTTTCACCATCCGCACCCGTTTCATTCAGGTGCGCAAGTTCGGGACCGGATTTAAGCGCCTGTTCGGCAGCTTCAGCCTCAACGGGGAGAAGGCGGGCAAGGAGGGCATGAGCTCCTTCCAGGCCGTGGCCACCTCCATCGCCGCCCAGGTGGGCACCGGCAATATCACCGGCTGTGCCACCGCCATGATCTCCGGCGGCCCGGGAGCTATTTTCTGGATGTGGGTGGCCGCCTTCTTCGGCATGGCCACCATCTACGGCGAGGCCTGCCTGGCCCAGAAGTACAAGACCACCGACGAGACCGGCCATGTGATCGGCGGCCCGGTGTACTACATCCGGCAGGCCTTCAAGGGGACCTTCGGCAAGATCCTGGCCGGCTTCTTCGCCCTGGCCATCATCTTCGCCCTGGGCTTCACCGGCAACATGGTCCAGTCCAACGCCATCAGCAACGCCTTCCAGGAGGCCCTGAACGTCCCCACCTGGATCGTGGGCGTGATTCTGGCCCTGGTGGCCGCCTTCATTTTCCTGGGCGGCGTCACCCGCATCGCCTCGGTCACCGAGAAGCTGGTGCCCATCATGGCCGCCTTCTATCTGGCCGGCGGCCTGGTCCTGCTGGCCGCCCACATCACTGAGCTGCCCCACGCCTTCCAGCTCATCTTCCAGGGGGCTTTCGATCCCCAGGCCGTTATGGGCGGCGCCGCCGGCATCGGCGTGCGGGAGGCCATGCGCTTCGGCGTGGCCCGGGGCCTGTTCTCCAACGAGGCCGGCATGGGCTCCACCCCCCACGCCCACGCCATGGCCAAGGTAGAGAAACCCCAGGACCAGGGCATCGTGGCCATGATCTGCGTGTTCATCGACACCTTCATCGTCCTCACCATGACCGCCCTGGTGATGCTCACCAGCGGCGCCCTGAATGTGAACAACATGGCGGAGAACCCCGCCGCCGAGAACATGGCCCAGGTGGCCTTCACCACCGTGTTCCAGGGCTTCGGCAACCTGTACGTGGCCATCTGCCTGCTGTTTTTCGCCTTCTCCACCGTCATCGGCTGGTACTTCTTCGGCGCCCAGAACGTGAAGTACCTCTTCGGCGTCAAGGCGGTGAAGGTGTACGCCTGCATCGCGGTGGTGTGCGTGGCCCTGGGCTCCATGCTGGAGGCCCCCCTGGTGTGGAACCTGTCCGACCTGTTCAACGCCCTGATGGTGTTCCCCAACCTGATCGCCCTGTTGGCTTTGTCCGGCGTGGTGGCCAAGATGGCCCGGGAGGACGGTCACGACCTGCGGCGGTAATCCCCCGGCATTTCCTGAACAAAAATGCCGATACTTTCCCGCCGCTGCGCGGCGGAAAAGTCCTCGCTGCGCTCGCTGAACGCCTTGCCAAGCAAGGCGTTCAGGGCATTTGATCCCATTCGAGGCGGGCTGCCGCCCCCTCGAGCTCCCCCGCCCCAACTTGAGAGGATTCATCTCTATAGAGGTTTTTTGACAAGCTGTACGGCCCCGCCGGCTCAATCGGCGGGGCCGCTGTTTATTCCAGAGGCAGGTAGAGGGAAAAGGTGCTGCCCCTCCCGGGTTTGGAGGACAGCTTCACATAGCCCCCCTCCCGGGTGAGGATGCTCCGGGTGAGAAAGAGCCCTAGTCCTAACCCCTCCTGGTCCCGCACCCCCTCTCCCCGATAGAAGCGGCCGAAGACCCGGGCCTGCTCCCCCTCGGGGACGCCGGGGCCGGTGTCGGACACCTGGATGCAGCAGAACAGCTCGTAAAAGACGGCGGACAGGGTGACCGCGCCCCCGGGGGGCGTGTACTTCACCGCGTTGTCCACGATGTTGCCCAGGGCCTCGGCGGTCCACTTCTGGTCGAACCGGGCGCTGCCCTGAGCGGGCTGCACGGTGAGGGAGATGTTTTTCTCCACCGCCGCCCCGGCGTACTGGGCGGCCGCCTCCTCCAGCAGGGGGCCCATCGGGTGGAGGGCGGGGGTGAGGACGAGAATCCCGCTGTCCAGCCGGGAGGACTTCACCAGAGTTTCGATGAGAAACCGCAGCTTTTCCGCCTGGGCCTGGACCGCCCGGGCCTGCTCCCGCTGCTCGGGAGGGAGGGGGCTCTCGGCCAGCAGGGAGGAGTACAGCAGCAGGGCGGCGATGGGGGTCTTGGTCTGGTGGGAGATGTCCGCGATGAGGGCGGCGATCTTGGCTGCGGGCCGAGGCGGCGGAGCCGTTTAAAAACCGGGCCAGCTTGGCCTCCAGGGCGGAGGGGGCCGACTCGTCGAAGGCGGTCTCCTGAAACTGTCCCTCCAGGGCACGGTCCAGCATCCGGTCCGCCTGGGCCAGCTGCCGTCTGGCCCGGAGCCACTGGGCCAGCCCGAAGATCACCCCACCCCCGGCCAGGAGCAGGCAGAGCACAGAATATCCGTCCATATCAGCCCTCCGCCCACACGTAGCCCACCCCGTACACCGTGCGGATGGGGGCCTCCCCCAGCTTCCGGCGCAGCCGGTTCACCGCCACGGACAGGGCGTTCTCATCCACAAACTCTCCCCCGTCCCACACCCGGTCCAGCAGCAGCTCCCGGGTGAGGGTCTGGCCACGGTGCTCCGCCAGCAGCCGCAGCAGCCGCTGCTCCGTCTTGGACAGGTCCAGGGGGACCCCGTTTTTGGTGTAGACCATCCGCCCAAAGTCAAAGACGTAGGGGGGCAGCTCCAGCACCGGGGCGGCGGGCCGGGACCGCCGGAGCAGGTTGTTCACCCGGGCCCGGAGCACCGCCAGGGAGCAGGGCTTGGTCACATAGTCGTCCGCCCCCAGCTCCAGCCCCAGCACCTGGTCCACCTCCAGATCGTTGGCGGTGAGGATGAGCACCGGCAGGGGGGAGGATGCCCGCAGCCGCCGGAGCAGGTCCAGCCCATTGCCGTCGGGCAGGTTCAGGTCCAGAATGACCAGCTGGGGCGGATGGGCGGCCAGGGCCTCCTCCGCCTCCCGGAGGGTGTAGCACTGGGTGAACTGCCGCCCCGCCTGGTCCAGGGCCAGGCGGATGCCCTGGCTCAGGGCCCGGTCGTCCTCCACAATCAAAATATGGTCCACGGGACATACCTCGCTTCCAATCAGATGTCCGTATTGTACCACGGGGGCGGAAAAAGAAAAAGACCTTGTCAAAGGGGGCCGCCCGGGGTAAGATAACGGCAGAAGCGAGAAAAGGAGCGAGCGCAGTATGGAAGTGCTATCCGCGTTGCAGCCCAGGGCTGTGTTTCACTATTTCGAGGAGCTGTGCGCCATCCCCCACGGGTCGGGAAACACCAGGGCGGTGAGCGACTGGTGCGCCGCCTTTGCCCGGGCCCGGGGGCTGGAGTACCACCAGGACGCCCTCAACAATATCATCATTATCAAGGAGGCGGCCCCCGGCTATGAGGGGGCGGAGCCGGTGATCCTCCAGGGCCACCTGGACATGGTGTGCGAGAAGGAGCCGGGCTGCCCCAAAAACCTGGAGCGGGAGGGGCTGGACCTGGAGGTGGACGGGGACTTTGTCACCGCCCGGGGCACCACCCTGGGGGGCGACGACGGCATCGCCGTGGCCATGGCCCTGGCCCTGCTGGACGCCCAAGACATCCCCCACCCCCGCCTGGAGGTGGTCCTCACCGTGGACGAGGAGGTGGGCATGCTGGGGGCGGCCGCCCTGGACGTGTCCCCCCTGCGGGGCAGGACCCTCATCAACCTGGACTCAGAGGAGGAGGGGGTGTTCACCGTCAGCTGCGCCGGGGGCAACCGGACGGAGTGCATTCTGCCGGTAAAGCGGGAGCCCTTTTCGGGAACTGTGCTGACCGTTACGGTGGGCGGCCTGACGGGGGGACACTCGGGGACTGAGATCCACCGGGGCCGGGCCAACGCCAACGTCCTTCTGGGCCGCTGCCTGCGGGCGGTGTCCGCCCGGACCGAGCTGCGCCTGGGGGAAGCGGCGGGGGGCAGCAAGGACAACGCCATCCCCACCGGGAGCCGGGCCCAGATCGTGGTGTCCGATGAGGCGGCTGCCCGGGCCGCCCTCGGGGAGCTGGAGGCCGACCTGCGGCGGGAGCACCGGACCACCGACCCGGAGCTGTTCCTGCGGGCGGAGCCCTCCCGGTGGGAGGGGAACCCCATGGACCGGACGGGCACGGAGCGGGCGGTGTGCCTGCTCACCTGCCTGCCCAACGGGGTGCAGGCCATGAGCGGGGACATCCCCGGCCTGGTGCAGACCTCCCTGAACCTGGGCATCCTCACCACCGGGGCGGAGGAGCTGCGGGCCTGCTTCTCGGTGCGCAGCTCCCTGGGGTCCCAGAAGGAGGCCCTGAAGGACCGGCTCACCTGCCTCACCCAGGCCCTGGGGGGCAGAACCCAATACTCCGGGGACTATCCGGCCTGGGAATACCGGGAGGAATCGCCCCTCCGGGACCGGATGGTCCAGGTGTTCCGGGAGCAGTACGGACGTGCGCCCAAGGTGGAGGCCATCCACGCCGGGGTGGAGTGCGGCCTGCTGGCGGGGAAGATCCCGGGCCTGGACTGCGTCTCCATCGGCCCCGACCTGCTGGAGATCCACACCCCCCGGGAGCGGATGAGCATCTCCTCCGTCCAGCGGGTGTGGACCTTCCTGCTGGAGGTCCTGAAGCGGAGCAGATAAAAAATGAAACGCGGACCCTGGATGTTCCAGGGTCCGCGTTCAGTCTGTGGAAAAATCTGTGCAGAACAGAATCTGTTTGAATCAGGGCGGGGCTTACCGCTCGCCGGGCCGGTCCTCCAGCAGGCTGCGGCTCCACATGAAGTCAATGAGCTTCTGCTGCACGGGATTGGCGCGGCGCTTCAAGTAGGACAGATAGATGGGGCGCGTGGCCATGGGGTCGCGGAGCTGGTAAAAGACCACGCTGTCGGTGGGGGCGACGTACTCGGGGATGGTGGAGCGCAGGAAGGAGACCCCCTGTCCTTCACAGACCAGGTAGTAGGCGGTCATCATCTGGGTGAGAAAGACCGAGGTCTTGGGGGTGAAGCCCGCGTTCCGGCACAGCTCCATGCTCCGGTCATAGATGTCGTTGCCCTTTTGGAGAAGCAGGAAGGGCTCCTCCCGGAAGGCCTGGAGGGGGACCGGGGGTTTTTTGCAGCCGGGCTCGTTGCGCTTGAGCAGAGCGTCGAAGGAGTAACAGTACTCCGCCAGCTCCCGGTTGATGGGGAACCGGGCGGGGACCGCCAGCACGATCTCCTCAGTGGCCCAGGCCACCGACTGAATCTTGGGGTCCTGGAGGGGCTCTGCCTCCAGGAAGAAGTCCAGCCTGCGCTCCAGCAGCTTGTCCAGCAGGACGGCGCTGCTCCCCTCGGTGAGGGTCAGGGTGATCTGGGGGTTCTGCTCCCGGAACTCCTGGAACAGCCGGGGGAGCACGTAGGTGCAGAAGAACATGGAGCTGCCGATGTGCAGCTGGGTGCCCGGGCCGCTGAGGGCGGCGAAGTGCTCCCGCATGTCCTCCTCAATGGCCATGACCTTCTCCACCTGCTGGATATAGTACTCCCCGGCGGGGGTCAGGGAGATGGGGGTGGTGCTCCGGTCAAAGAGGGGGGTCTTGATCTCCTGTTCCACCTTCTTCACCACCGAGCTGAGCCAGGGCTGGGAGACGAAGAGTTTTTGGGCGGCCTTGGAGAAGCTGTGCTCCTGGTAGATGGCGTAGATGTACTCCTTGTAGTTCAGCATGAGAGCGCCCCCTATAAGCAAAACGATATGAGCTCTTAAACACTTACGAATTTTACAAATCCAGCGGGTTCCGGTAAAATTATAGCAGAAAGCCGGACAAGCGGCAAGGCGTCCGCCCTGAGGCGGCCGCGGGAGAAGTCCGGCATCCGTCGGTTATATCTGCGCGCAGGCGTCAGGAAAGGAAGCGGAATGCGTATGAACTATCACATTGCAGCCCGGATGGACCGGATGGCCCCCTCGGGCATCCGGAAGGTAAACGAGAAGGCCCTGGCCATGGAGCGGGCGGGGGAGCGGGTGCTCCACTT
>CASFKT010000186.1 GCA_949295195.1 uncultured bacterium
GCTGGGGCTCCAGCTGTTCCAGGTGGCCGACTGGGAGAGGGGGGCCGCCGAGCCCTCTCTGGAGCAGATGGCCGCCCTGTGCCGGGTCCTGGACGTGACGTCGGACTACCTGCTGCTGGGCAAGGAGCCGGATGCCCCCAAGCCCGTCTGTCCCCGCTGCGGCCGGGTGCTGGAGCCTGGGACCCACTTCTGTTCCAACTGCGGGCAGGATCAGCAGCGGGCGGCGGATAAGGCGGAGTATTGCTTGGTGCTGCACGACGCGGCCTTCTCAGAGGAGACCGACCTGGTGTATCAAATCTGCAAGGAGGGGCAGTTCTGGCCGGACTTTCCTTTTACCGAGCAGAGCACCAAGGAGGACTTGGCCCGGATTCTCGCGAAAGCGCCAAGAGTTCTGTTCCGGAGACTGACCCGGAAACAGGCGGTTCAGCTATGGGAGCGCTTCCCCTATCCGGCCCGCCTGACCATCCACGGGGACCCAAACGGCAATACTCCTGTGGAAAAATTGCTTCAGCAGTCTGGCGGATACCCTACCCAGGCTGAGACTGCTCGCGCCTCCGACAGCCACCAGGATTCCGGCGGCATGTCCTTCGGCGGCACGGTGGGTGCGGTGATCGTGGGGGTCATCGCCGCCGTCCTGATCCTCTCCATCCTGTGACGGACAAAAAGCGGCGGGGGCTGGATCTGGCCCTGTGCCTGGGGGCGGGGCTCTTTTACCTGCTGAACGTCCACGTCCTGCGGGGGAGCGTGGGGGGTGCGCCGGGGTGGTTTCTGTCCTGCTATGCCAACGACGTCTTTGCCGGGCTGGCCATCTGCGCCTGGCTGGACCTGCTGCTGAGCCTGGGGCGGCTGCCGCCTGTGAGCTCCTGGAGGGCGACCGTCCCCTTTCTCCTCCTGTGCGCCCTGGTGTGGGAGGTCCTGGCCCCCCTGTGGAAGCCGGAGGCGGTGGGGGACCCCTGGGACCTGCTGGCCTATCAGGCGGGCGGCCTGGTGTGGCTGGCGGTCCGCCGCGTCAAAATTTAAAGGAAAAACAGCGCCCTTCCGTCTGAGCGGAGGGGCGCTGTGCGTTTGGAAGAATGCCGCTGATGGGCGGGCTTATGCCGGTTCGTCCCCGAAGGCCTCCTGGATGGCCTGGACCAGCAGCTGGGCGGGGGCGGAGAGGGGGACGCCGGCCCGGCTGGCGAAGCCAACCTCCCACCGCACCGGCGGGTCGCCCACGGTGAAGGGGAGGAGGGAGGGGGACAGGAAGTCCCCATCCAGCACCGCCTCGGAGGCCAGGACGGCCCCGCACCCCTCCGCCGCCAGCCCCAGGGCGGTGGCCAGGCTGAAGGTGGTCAGGGCGGCGGGGGGGTGGATGCCGGCGGACTGGAAGATGTACTCCGCCTGCTCCCGCAGGTTCTGGCCCTTTTTCAGCAGCAGGAAGGGGGTGTCCTGAAGGGCGGACAGCTCCGGCCAGGACAGGTGGGGCAGTCCCCGGTCCCCCGCGGCGGGGGAGAGGCGCTCCAGCACGGGGGCGTCCCGGCGGAGAAAGAGCAGGATGCGCTCATGCCGCAGGTGCTGGAAGGCAAACTGGGGGTAGGGGTTGGGCCGGTGGAGGAGGGCAAAGTCCAGCTTCCCCTGGTCCAGCAGGACAGAGAGGTCCTGGTGGGAGCCCTCGGCGGGCTCCACCTGGATGTGTGGGTACCGCCTCCGGAAGGCGGGGAGCACCCGGGGCAGCACCAGAGAGGACCGCCAGAAGTTCAGCCCCACCCGCACGGTGCCGCTGGGCTCCCGCTCCAGCTGGGCCAGGTCCTGGCGGAGGCGGCGCTCCCGCTCCTGGTTCTCCCGCACATAGCGCAGATAGCGCTCCCCCGCCTGGGTGAGCCGGAGGGGGGCGGCCTCCCGGTCGAACAGCTGGACCCCCAGGTCCTCCTCCAGCCGCTTCAGGCTGCGGCTCACGGCGGGCTGGGACAGGTAGAGCCCCTGGGCCGCCTTGGAGACGCTCCCCGCCTGGGCGATGGCCAGAAAGGTTTCGTCCTGCTTGGAGACCACGTCGATTCCTCCTATTACATGAATTTTATAGCTTTTATATCATAAGTGATATTGGACGAATTGTAAAGTTTTCGGTAGAATGGTTGTTACCACGGGCGGCTGGCGGTCCGCCCAGCAGACAGGAGAGAGCGGATATGGATATGTTAATTGCATCTGCCGTATTTCTGTGCGGCATTTTTTTGTGCATGGCCATGGGCTGGTCCCTGGCCATCGGGCTGGCCTTTGGCCTGGTGTGCTTCACCCTGGCGGCCCGCCGGAGGGGGCACAGCTGGCGGGCGCTGGCTGCCATGGCGGGGGACGGGGCCCGCACCGCCATGGTGGTGCTGCGGGTGCTGGTGTTCATCGGCTGCCTCACCGGGCTGTGGCGCTCCAGCGGCACCATCGCCTTTTTCGTCTATAACGGCCTGAAGCTGATCACCCCAAACATCTTTCTTCTGGCGGCCTTTCTCATGGCCACCGTCATGTCCCTCACCTTCGGCAGCGCCTTCGGGGTGGCGGGGACGGCGGGGGTGATCCTGTCGGTCATCGCCCGCACTGGCGGGGCGGACCTGGCCATGACGGCGGGGGCGGTGGTCTCCGGGGCCTACCTGGGGGAGCGGCTGAGCCCGGCGGCCTCCTCGTCGGCCCTGGCGGCGGCCCTGGCCGGGACGGACCAGAACGCCATGCAGCGGCGGATGTGGCGGACCACTCCGCTGCCCCTGGCCCTGTCGCTGATTGTTTACGGCGTCCTGTCCGTCCTCTTTCCCATCCAGCAGGTGGACCCCACCATCCTCAACGCCCTGCAGGAGTCCTTCGACCTGTCCTGGTGGACGGTGATCCCGGCGGTGATTCTGCTGGCGCTCCCGTTTTTCCATGTGAAGGCGGTGTGGGCCATCCTCATCAGCTGCGGGGTGTCGGTGGTGATCGCCGTCCTGCTCCAGGACGTGGGCTGGCTGGAGGCCCTCCAGATCAGTATTTTCGGCTGTGAGCTGGACCACCCGGAGCTGTCCGACATCCTGTCCGGCGGCGGCGTGGTGTCCATGGTGAACGGCATGTTCATCGTGTTCTTCTCCTGCACATCCTCGGGCATCCTCAAAGGGGCCGGTCTGCTGGACCCGGTGAAGGAGAAGCTGGAGCATCTGACGGAGCGCACCGACCTGTTTTTCACCACCGCCCTGGTCTCCCTGGCCTCGGCGGCCCTGCTGTGCAACCAGTCCATCGCCCTGGTGCTCACCGAGCAGATGGTGGGAGACGCCTACCGCCGCCGGGGACAGGGAGGCGTGGATCTGGCCCACGCCCTGGGCAACACGGCCATCCCCCTGCCCGCCATGATCCCCTGGTCCATTGCGGTGAGCATGCCCCTGGCGGTGATGGAGGCGCCCTCCGCGTCCATCCCATTCGCCTGTTTTCTCTATCTCTGTCCCCTGTGCGACTGGCTGTTCTGGAGGGGAAGGGAGAGGAAGAAAATGGAAGGAAGTTGAAATTTATCTTAAATCGTTGTCTCCGACTTGGGTTGGAGGCAATTTTTTTATCTTTTTAAAGAGTTTTTCTCTGCTATGCTAAAAATGTGCGTTTTTTTCGCGCTATATGCAAACTCTATTAGAGAGAGAAAAAGGAGGAAGAGTATATGGCAAGGAAAGCAGTGGAACGGAACATCGCGTATGACGATCAGCGGAAACTCTACTACGTAAGCATGGAACTGGGGCGGGACGAGAACGGGAAGCGCATCAAGCAGTATCGGACATTTCCCACCCTGGCGGCCGCCCGGAACGGCCTCAGGGACTTCCACGCCGGGATAGAGCGGGAGCGGGAGCAGGCGCGGAAGCTGGCCCCCGCCCAGGAGCTGGACCTGTCCCACTGGCTGGAGTACTGGATGGACTCCATCGTCCGGCCCAACCGGGCGGAGACCACC
>CASFKT010000187.1 GCA_949295195.1 uncultured bacterium
CCCCGTCATCGCGGTGCCCACCAGCGTGGGCTACGGGGCCAGCTTCGGCGGACTGTCCGCCCTCTTGAGCATGCTCAACTCCTGCGCCTCCGGGTGCAGTGTGGTCAACATCGACAACGGCTTCGGCGCGGGGTATCTGGCCAGCCGCATCAACCAAATGGAAGGTCTGGTGGAGTAAAATGAAAACACTTTACTTGGAATGCAATATGGGGGCCGCCGGGGACATGCTCATGGCCGCCCTGTATGAACTGCTGGAGGACAAGCAGGGGTTCCTGGACACTATGAACGGTCTGGGACTCTCTGGGGTGCGGCTGGAGGCCCAGGGGACCTCCACCTGCGGCATCGCGGGCACCCACATGGCGGTGACGGTGCACGGCCAGGAGGAAGTGGAGCCCGCCGCTCCGGAGGCCGCCGGCCAGGCCCATCTCCACCACCACGGGGAAGAACATCACCACCATGACCACGAACACGAGCATGATCATGGGCATGAGCACGGCCACGAGCACCACCATGACCACGACCATGGCCACGGGGAGGAGCACCACCACCATCACCACCACGCTACCCCGGGCCACATCGGAGCGATTATCGACAGCCTCCCCCTGCCGGAGGAAGTCAAGACCCATGCCAGGGGCGTGTACGACGCCATCGCCCAGGCGGAGGCCAAGGCCCACGGCTGCCCCGTGGGGGACGTGCACTTCCACGAGGTGGGTGCTCTGGACGCGGTGGCCGACGTGGTGGGGGTATGCTACGCCCTGTACCTGCTCCAGCCCGACCAGATCCTGGCCTCCCCCGTCCACGTGGGCAGCGGCACGGTGCGATGCGCCCACGGGGTGATGCCCGTCCCCGCGCCAACCTCCTCTCGGGGGTGCCCATCTACGGCGGGACGGTCCGGGGGGAGCTGTGCACCCCCACCGGGGCCGCCCTGCTCACCCACTTCGCCCAGTCCTTCGGCCCCATGCCGGTGATGACTGCCCAGGCCGTGGGCGTGGGCATCGGCACCAAGCAGTTTGAACAGGCCAACTGCGTCCGGGCCTTCCTGGGGGAGACCGCCGAGGGGGCCAACGGAGAGATTCTGGAGCTGGTGTGCAACATTGACGATATGACCCCCGAGGCCCTGGCCTTCGCCTGCTCCCGCCTGCTGGAGGAGGGGGCCCTGGACGTGTATATCACCCCCGGCACCATGAAAAAGGGGCGCTCCGGCCACGTGCTCACTGTCCTGTGTTCCCCGGACCGGGAGAGAGAAATGGCCCGGCACATCCTCACCGAGACCACCACCAACGGTCTACGGGTGCGCCGCTGCGGCAAGTATTTTCTGACGCCGGGAGCGGGCCAGGTCCAGACCCAGTGGGGCCCGGTGCGGCTGAAGCTGGCCCAGGGCTACGGCGTCACCCACGCAAAGCCGGAGTTTGAGGACGCGGCCCAGCTGGCCCGTGAACACGGGGTCCCCTATCAGGCCGTCCTCCAGGAGGCCCTGGGGCAGCTGAACGGCCTGGAATCCAAGTGAGGAGGGCTTTACTTTCCATGGGAACGAAACGAATCCTCTCCCTGCTCCTGTCCGCCGCTTTGCTGATGGGTACTCTGGCCGGCTGTGGTGGAAATGCCGCCGCCGGCTCCTCCTCCGGCCCCGCCCAGGGGACAGACACGGTGGTGGTGGCCATGGATCCCAACTCCGAGCCCGCCTCCGGCTTTGACCCCGCCTTCGGCTGGGGGGCCGGGGAGCACGTCCACGAGCCCCTCATCCAGTCCACCCTCACCGTCACCAACACGGACCTGACCATCGGCTATGACCTGGCCACCGTCAGCGAGGACGGCCTCACCTGGACGGTGACCATCCGGGACGATGTGTCCTTCACCGACGGGGAGCCCCTGACGGCGGAGGACGTGGCCTTTACTTACAACACGGTGAAAACCTCCAGCTCGGTGAACGACTTCACCATGCTGGACTACGCGGAGGCGGCGGACGAGACCACCGCGGTCTTTCACATGACCCGGCCCTTCTCCATCTGGCCCTACACCATGGCCATCGTGGGCATCCTGCCGGAGCACGCCTATGACCCGGCCGCCTATGGCTCCAACCCCATCGGCTCGGGCCGGTACACCCTAGTCCAGTGGGACCGGGGCCAGCAGGTGATTTTAGAGGCCAACCCGGACTACTACGGAGCGGCCCCAAAAATGCGCCGGGTGGTCATTCTCTTTATGGAGGAGGACGCCGCCTTCCTGGCTGCCCAGGCCGGGCAGGTGGATGTGGCCTACACCTCGGCCACCTACTCCGACCAAGCCATCGGCGGCTACACCCTGGCCGCCTATGACAGTGTGGACAACCGGGGGTTCAACCTCCCCGCCGTCCCCGCCGGGACGGACAGTCAGGGGCGGGCCGTGGGCAATGACTTCACCGCCGACGTGCGGGTCCGCCGGGCTATCAACATGGGCGTGGACCGCCAGGAGATGATCGACCACGTGCTCAATGGCTACGGCTCCCCCGCCTACAGCGTGTGCGACGGCCTGCCCTGGTACAACGAGGCCTCAGAAGTGGCCTACGACCCCGATGGGGCCGCCGCCCTGCTGGAGGAGGCGGGCTGGCTCCTGTCCGACGACAGCTACCGCTACAAGGATGGGGTGCGGGCGGAGCTAAATCTGCTCTACTCCACGGGAGATTCCGTACGCCAGGCCCTGTGCGCCGACTTCGCCAACCAGATGGAGGAGCTGGGCATCGCCTGCACCCTGGAGGGGGTGGGCTGGGACACCGCCTATGACCGTGCCCTGTCTCAGCCCCTGATCTGGGGCTGGGGGGCCCACACCCCCATGGAGCTCTATAACCTCTACCACACCATCGGGGACACCGGCTCCGCCCAGTACACCCCCTACTCCAACCCCACGGTGGATTCCTACATGGACGCCGCCCTGGCCAGCACCGATCTGGAGGAGTCCTACCAGCTCTGGCAGCTGGCCCAGTGGGACGGCTCCACCGGCGTCACCCAGGATGGTGACGTGCCCTGGGTGTGGCTGGTCAATGTGGACCACCTCTACTGGGTGCGGGATGGGCTTCAGATTGCGGAGCAGAAGATCCATCCCCATGGGCATGGGTGGTCTATCGTCAACAACGTGGATCAGTGGAGCTGGGCTTGATTGGATTTTGTACGCAGCAGAATTTCGCCGCTGCGGCGGCGAGCTTCTTTCTGGATGCCCAGAAAGAAGCCAAAGAGGCACCAGGGGTGAGCTCAGGATGAGCGCTTCGCGCTCATATTCGCTCCCCCCTGGACCCCATTACGGGGGACGCACTCTTGGTAGGTAATGCGTCATTACCGGCGCGCAAAATCTGAGTGACACTCTAAATTCCCGCCGGGCCACTGGGCCCTGGTTTTCCAAAAATTGAAGCTGGTGCGGTTCCACTTCCGCGCCTGGCTTTGCCGAGCAGGTGATAGTTGGTCTATTATCGGCGGGCTGGCCAGTGTCCGGCCCCTACGAAAAAGAAGGGCCCGCTTCCAGATCTGCTGTAGGGGCGGGTGTCCTCACCCGCCCGCCAGATTTCAGGCAAGGCTCCTATAAAGCCGTAGGGGCGACCCTTGCGGTCGCCCGCCGTGAGGAAATCGCTCCAACCTGTAGGGGCGGCACACTGGGCCGCCCGCCGTCCCCCGGCGATTCTTTTGTGACTTTCTCATCGCTGAGAAAGTCACTCGCCGCCGGGGCGGCGAAACTCCCCCTTCGACAAAGGCAAAAGCTCTATCATCGCCCCCTCATCCGTCTGGCCTTCGGCCAGCCACCTTCCCCCCAGGGGGAAGGCTCAAGAAGAACATGCGGCGAAATTCTCCTGCAAAACTTTCCAAGAAAGGAGCCTCCCAATGAAACACCGCCTCCAATTCGCGGGAAAAAAGCTGATCCGTATGCTGCTCCTCCTGCTGGGGGTGAGCCTGGCGGCCTTTCTGCTCATGTCCGCCTCCCCTCTGGACCCCCTCCAGACTAACGTGGGCCAGGCTGCCCTGGGCACCATGTCCCAGGAGCAGATCGCCCAGCTGGAGGACTACTGGGGGGTGAACACCCCCCTGCCGGAGCGCTACCTGGGCTGGCTGTCCGACGCCCTCCACGGGGATCTGGGCACCTCTCTGCTCTACCGCCAGCCGGTACTGACCATCATCGGGGAGCGGCTGGGGAACTCCCTGGGGCTGCTCCTGTTCGCCTGGCTCCTCTCCGGGATTTTAGGGCTCACCCTGGGGGTGCTGGCTGGTGCCTTTCGGAGCCGCTGGCCTGACCGGCTCATCCGGGGCTGGTGCCTGCTCATCTCCAGCACCCCCGCCTTCTGGCTGGCCATCCTCCTGCTGCTGGTGTTCTCCGTGTGGCTGGGGTGGTTCCCCACCGGTCTCTCAGTCCCCATCGGCGTGTCGGCGGACAGCGTCACCTTCCTGGAGCGTCTCCACCACGCCGTCCTCCCCGCTCTCACCCTCAGCATCACCGGGGTGTCCTCCATCGCCCTCCATACCCGGGAGAAGATGGTGGACGTGATGGAGTCGGACTACGTGCTGTTCGCCCGAGCCCGGGGGGAGTCCCTCCGGAGCATCGTCCTGCGCCACGGTCTGCGGAACGTGGCCCTGCCCGCCATTACCTTACAGTTCGCCTCGGTGAGCGAGATCATCGGCGGCTCGGTGCTGGTGGAGCAGGTGTTCTCCTACCCCGGACTGGGCCAGGCGGCGGTGACCGCCGGGCTGGGCAGCGACCTGCCCCTGCTCCTGGGCATCACCGTCATCACCGCCGCCATCGTCTTTGGGGGCAATCTGATCGCCGACCTTCTCTACGGCGTGGTGGACCCCAAGATCCGAAGGGGGGCGGCCAAATCATGAGAGAGCTCAACCGGCGGCAGAGGGCTCTCCTGCTCCTGCTTCTCACCCTAGTGGTGCTTCTGGCGGTCACGCTGGCCGGCGCGCTGCTCACCCAGCGGGCCATGGAGACCGACTTCTCCCGCATGAACCGCTCCCCCAGCCTGACCTTTCTGTTTGGCACCGACTGGATGGGACGGGACATGCTGGCCCGTACCCTGGCCGGACTGTCCCTGTCCATCCGCATCGGCGTGCTCACCGCCCTGGTGAGCGCGGTCATCGCCCTGCTCTGCGGGGTGGCCGCCGCCCTGAGCCGGAGGGCGGACGCGGTCCTCTCCTGGTGCATCGACCTGTTTCTGGGCATCCCCCACATTCTGCTGGTCATGCTCATCTCCCTGGCCTTCGGCCGGGGATTTCTTGGGGTGGTGGCCGGGGTGTCCCTGAGCCACTGGCCCTCCCTGGCCCGGGTCATCCGGGGAGAGGTCCTCTCCCTCCGCCACGCCCCCTATCTGCTTGCGGCGGAAAAGCTGGGCGTTTCCCGGCGGCAGATCGTCCGGCGGCACCTTCTCCCCCACCTGCTGCCCCAGTTCCTCACCGGGCTCATCCTCCAGTTCCCCCATGCCATCCTCCACGAGGCCAGCGTCACCTTCCTGGGCTTCGGCCTGTCCTCGGAGCAGCCCGCCATCGGGGTCATCCTCTCGGAGAGCATGCAGTACCTCACCACCGGCCGGTGGTGGCTGGCCCTGTTCCCCGGGCTGGCCCTGGTGGGGGTGGTCCTCCTCTTTGCCGCTCTGGGACCCGTCCAGCGTGCATCAGTAGGGCAAGAGGACTTTTTTAAGGGGTGTTTCACCGCTGCTGCGGCGACCTACTTTGCCCATGGCGGCAAAGTAGGCAAAACGCCCCCGGGGACGGCTCCGATGGACACTTCGTGCCCATAGTCGCCTTTCCCCGGACCCCATTTTACGAGAGCGCCAATTAAGCAGATACTTCGTTATCGCAAAGGCGCGGGCAGATCAGTCGACACACTATTTCTCGTCTTTCGCTGCCGCTTACTGGGCAGTAGTCGAGAGCTTGGCACTCCCCAGTTTGAAAGCGCCTTTGTTTGCGGTGGGGCTCAAGTTGTGCGGTGAGCAACGACGGGCGGCCCGGTGTGCCGCCCCTACCGGTTGGAACGATTTCCTCATGGCGGGCGACCGCAAGGGTCGCCCCTACGGCTTTATAGGAGCCTTGCCTGAAATCCGGCGGGCGGGTGAGGACACCCGCCCCTACGGCAGATCTGGAAGCGGGCCCTTCTTTTTCGTAGGGGTCGGACACTGGCCGGCCCGCAGATGTACGCGGTGTGTCCAGGAGGCCGCGCCCTACGGCTCGGCACCAGCCGCCACTTGCTCGGCAAAGCCAGGCGCGGAAGTGGAGCCGCACCAGCCGCAATTTTTCACTACGCCAGGCCCCAGTGGGCCGGATTGAACTTAGAAACGCCACTCAAATTTTGCGCGCCGGAAATATTGCAAAACCTAACAAGTACGCGTCCCCCGTAATGGGGGTCCTAGGGGGCGGGCGGCGTGGAGGCAGGGAGGCTTTGCCGAACCTGCCGATTGCGCCCGCCCCCTAGCGTCTTTTGGTTCCTTTTCCACGTGGAAAAGGAACTCGCCCCGCAGGGCGAAATCCTCCCACGAAAAGAGCTGAACCTCCATGGAACCAATTTTGCAGGTATCCCATCTGTCCCTCTCCTTCTCCCAATACAGCCGGGGCACAAAAAAACAAAACCTCCCTGTCATCCACGACCTGTCCTTTTCCATCCAACCCGGCCAGGTGGTGGCGGTGGTGGGCTCCAGCGGCTCGGGCAAGAGCCTGCTGGCCCACGGGATTTTGGGCATTCTCCCCTACAACAGCGCCATGGAGGGGACCATTCTCTACCGTGGGGAACCCCTCACCCAAAAACGGGCGGAG
>CASFKT010000188.1 GCA_949295195.1 uncultured bacterium
AAGTAGGCCTGCACGTACTTGTCGGTGTGGTCGCCGATGATCTTGATGGAGTTCTTGTTGGCGCCCACGGTGCCGTCGCCGCCCAGACCCCAGAACTTGACCTCGATGGTGCCCTCGGCCGCGGTGTTGGGGGCGTCGTCCTTCTCCGCCAGAGAGGTGTTGGTCACGTCGTCCACAATGCCCATGGTGAAGTGGTTCTTGGGGGCGTCCTGAGCCAGGTTCTCATACACGGCGAACACGCTCTTGGGAGGCGTATCCTTGGAGCCCAGGCCGTAGCGGCCGCCCACCACGGTCTTGTCGGTGATGCCGGCCCCGGCCAGGGCGGTAATCACGTCCAGGTACAGAGGATCGCCCAGAGCGCCGGGCTCCTTGGTGCGGTCCAGCACTGCGATCTTCTTGGCGGTGGCGGGGATGGCGGCGATGAGCTTGTCCGCGCGGAAGGGGCGGTACAGGCGGACCTTGATGAGGCCCACCTTCTCACCGTGGGCGTTCAGGTAGTCGATGACCTCCTCGGCCACGTCGCAGATGGAGCCCATGGCGATGATCACCCGGTCGGCGTCGGGCGCGCCGTAGTAGTTGAACAGCTGATAATCGGTGCCCAGCTTGGCGTTGATCTTGCCCATGTACTCCTCCACGATCTCGGGGAGCGCGTCGTAGTACTTGTTGGCAGCCTCGCGGTGCTGGAAGAAGATGTCGCCGTTCTCGTGGGAGCCGCGCATGGTGGGGTGCTCGGGGTTCAGCGCGCGCTTGCGGAAGGCCTCCACGGCGTCCATGTCCACCATCTCGGCCAGATCCTTGTAGTCCCAGATGGCGACCTTCTGGATCTCGTGGGAGGTGCGGAAGCCGTCAAAGAAGTTGATGAAGGGGACGCGGCCCTTGATGGCGGACAGGTGGGCCACAGGAGCCAGGTCCATGACCTCCTGCACGTTGCCCTCGGCCAGCATGGCAAAGCCGGTCTGGCGGCAGGCCATCACGTCGGAGTGGTCGCCGAAGATGTTCAGAGACTGGGCGGCCACGGTACGGGCGGACACATGGAAGACACCGGGCAGCAGCTCGCCGGCGATCTTGTACATGTTGGGGATCATCAGCAGCAGGCCCTGGGAGGCGGTGTAGGTGGTGGTCAGAGCGCCCGCGGCCAGAGAGCCGTGGACGGTACCGGCGGCGCCGGCCTCAGACTGCATCTCGATGACCTTCACGGTGGTGCCGAAGATGTTCTTCTGGCCCTGGGCCGCCCACTGGTCCACATAGTCGGCCATGGGGCTGGACGGGGTGATGGGGTAGATGCCGGCTACCTCGGTAAAGGCGTAGCTGACATATGCCGCAGCATTGTTGCCGTCCATGGTTTTGAACTTTCTTGCCATAGAGTTCCCTACTTTCTTCCTTTTTCAGTTTGATAGGGATTCCAGGCTGAAACGCCTGTCCTCCCCACAACTCTCTGCCCTATTTTACTGTCTCTTCATGGAAATTCCCATGTCTGAATTAGTTATAATCCCCATAAGAATTTACTTATAATGAAGGAGAACAGCGCGGTCCCGGGCAGACAGGGCCGGCAGTTTTATCAACATTGGTTAGTTTAACACTTTTTTTGCGGTTTGTAAATTGACTCTCTACGCTTTTTCTTTGTTCTCCTTACAAAAATACCCGATACTATTGCAATGTTTCTTGCACAAGGTTACAATGAAACGGAAAAGCAGCTCCCACATTCCAGGAATTTCAGCGGGACCGGGCTCTCTTCACGGGGATTTCATAAAAGTTCAGGTATATCCCCGTCGGCTCCGGACTCCTTCCGCTTCCCTTTAGGAGGACGATTCAGATGGTCTATCCGGTACATTCTCTCGGGCTCCACGGCATCACCGGCTACCCGGTGTCGGTGGAATGCGATCTGTCCAGCGGCCTGCCCGCTTTCACGGTGGTGGGTCTCCCTGACGCGGCGGTGAACGAGGCCCGGGAGCGGGTGCGCTCCGCCATTAAAAACTGCGGCTTCTCCTTCCCGGTGAGCCGCATCACCGTCAACCTGGCCCCCGCCCATGTGAAGAAGATCGGCACCCTGTACGACCTGCCCATCCTGGTGGGCCTGCTGGCCGCCGGGGGACAGCTGGCCCTCCGGGACCGGGACTGCGCCTTTGTGGGGGAGCTGTCCCTGTCCGGCCGCCTGCGCCCCTGCGCCGGCATGCTGTCCATGGCCCTGGCCGCCAAGGCCGCCGGCCTGCATAAACTGTTTGTCCCGGAGCAGAACGCCGCCGAGGCCACTCTGGCCGGCGGGCTGGAGGTCTATCCGGTCAACAATGTGCAGCAGCTGGTGCGCCATCTCACCGGTGAGGCCCCCATCTCCCCCGCCCCCGCCTGGGACGGGACCGTGGTCCCCCTCCCCGGCCCCGACTTCTCCCAGGTAAAGGGCCAGGAGCCGGTGAAGCGGGCTCTGGAGATCGCCGCCGCCGGGGGCCACAATATTCTGATGGTGGGCCCGCCGGGTTCCGGCAAGTCCATGCTGGCCAAGCGCCTGCCCTCCATCCTCCCGGACATGACAAGGGAGGAGGCCCTGGAGGTGACCCAGATCCACTCGGTGCTGGGCCTCACCGACCCGGAGCGCCCCCTCATCACCCGCCGCCCCTTCCGCTCCCCCCACCACAGCATCTCCGCGGTGGGCATGTCGGGCGGCGGGGCCAGCCCCCGCCCCGGAGAGATCTCCCTGGCCCACAACGGGGTCCTCTTTCTGGACGAGCTGCCCGAGTTCCAGAAAGATGTGCTGGAGGTCCTCCGCCAGCCCCTGGAGGACGGACAGGTGCAGATCTCCCGGGCCGCCGGCTCGGTGACCTACCCCAGCCGGTTCATGCTGGTGTGCGCCATGAACCCCTGCCGGTGCGGCTGGTACGGCCACCCCTCCGGCCGGTGCCGGTGCTCCGAGGCCGACGTGCAGAAGTACCTCTCCCGCCTGTCCGGCCCCCTGCTGGACCGCATCGACCTGTTTGTGGAGGTGTCCGCCCTGGAGTTTGAGGAGCTCTCCCGCCGGGAGCCCTCCGAGCCCTCCGCCGCCGTCAAGGAGCGGGTGGACCAGGCCCGGACCGTCCAGACTCAGCGGGAGGGCGGCCGGTGCAATGCCCAGATCGAGACTGAGAGCCTGGAGCGCTGCTGCGCCCTGGACCAGGACTGCCAGGCCATCCTCAAGGGGGCCTTCACCCGCATGGGCCTCACCGCCCGCAGCTACGACCGCATCCGCCGGGTGGCCCGGACCATCGCCGATCTGGACGGCTCGGAGGACATCCAGCCCCAGCACCTGGCCGAGGCCCTCCAGTACCGGCCGCCGGAGTATTTGAGACGGTGACTTTTCTCTTTTTTCCGCTTCCCGCCGCCACTTTCCTTTCTCTTTCTGGAGATGCGGAGAGGGTTTCGCCCTGCGGGGCGAGTTTCTTTCCCAGCGATGGGAAAGAAACCAATGGCCCAGGCCACCTTCTTTTGCCCCTTCGGGACAATTCACCTTGAGGACCGCTTACCCCCAGACCCCCATTTTACGGGGGTTATCCCTTGGGACAGGCAGAATAGTTCCGGCGCGCAAAATCTGAGTGACGGTCTAAATTCCCGCCGGGCCACTGGGCCCTGGAGCTGCAAAATTTCTGCTGGTGCGGTTTAACTTCTGCGCCTGGCTTGGCTGAACCAACGGTACTGGTGCTGGATACGCTGTAGGGGCGGCACACCGGGCCGCCCGTTCCCATCATCGACGGTAGTCCCAAAGGGCTCCCCTACCGGGAATCGAAACGATGCGTGTAGGGGCCGATGTCCTCATCGGCCCGCCTCCCGCGGACTGTTCTGGGACTAGGCCTTGTTTGAAAATTGGAAATGTGCTCAACGGCGAGGGATTTTTTCGCCAGACAAGGCGATTTGACGCAGCAATACTTTGTGTATTGCAAGGAAAGTATGGCGGGAAAAGACCCGCCGTTTGGGCATGTTGACATTTTTCAAACAAGGCCTAGCCCTTTCAAAACAGAAAAACCCCTTGAACCGTTTTCCAGGTTCAAGGGGTTTTCGTATTAGATTCCGTTCAACTCAAAGGTATAAAGGGAGTTTGTCGACCGGTACGCATAGCGGTGTCTAATCCACCAGGCATAATAAGGGACTCACTTGGATTACTTCAAAAATCCCTTCACGATCTGCTCTTCGGCCTCCTTCTCGGTGAGCCCCAGGGTCATCAGCTTGGTGAGCTGCTCCCCGGCGATTTTGCCGATGGCGGCCTCGTGGACCAGGCTGGCGTCCACGCAGTTGGCGGTGACCTCCGGGATAGCGGCCACCACGCCGTGGTCCATGATGATGGCGTCGCACTCGGAGTGGCCGTAGCAGCGGTTGTTGCCGTTGATGCGGGCCAGGAATACCTGCTTGGAGTCCTCCCGGGCCACGGAACGGGAGATCACGTTGGTGTGGCAGTCCTCCCCGTCCAGGTCCACGGTGAAGTCGGACTTGGCCAGCTGCTTGCCGTGGGTCATCACCTTCTCCTTAATAATGAGGGTGGCCCGGTCCCCCAGCTTGGCGTTGGTGGTGCGGACGGTGGAGTCCACCCCCTTGATCTGGGTGGTCTCCATCTCCATGTAGCTGTCCTCG
>CASFKT010000189.1 GCA_949295195.1 uncultured bacterium
GTGGAGGTCATCATCGGCACCCCCATCCAGGAGCTGCTGGACTTCTGCGGCGGCCTCACCGCCCAGCCGGGCAAGGTGCTGTACGGCGGCCCCATGATGGGTACCTGTGTGGCCAGCTTGGATCAGCCCATTCTGAAGAACAACAACGCTGTTCTGGCCTTTTCCGAGGCGTGGGCCCATCTGCCCAAGAAGACCAACTGCATCCACTGCGGCCGGTGCGTCAACGCCTGCCCCCTGGGGCTGGCGGCCAAGGACATCGTCGCGGCCTATGAGAAGGGCGATGTGGACACGCTGAAAGAGCTCAACGCCGATCTGTGCATGAGCTGCGGCACCTGTTCCTTTGTCTGTCCCGCCAAGCGGCCTCTGGCCCCCTCCATTGCCCTGGCAAAGATCCTCATGAAGAATGGAGGTAAGAAGTGATGGACAACAATAAGCTGATCGTAACTGCGGCCCCCCATATCACCAGCACCGACACCACCCAGAAGATCATGCAGCGGGTGTGTCTGGCGCTGCTCCCCACCCTGATCGCCTCGGTGATCATCTTCGGCATCAACGCCCTGATCCTGGTGGCCGTGACCGTGGTGGCCTGCGTCTTCTTCGAGTGGGGCTACTGCAAACTCATGCACCGGGAGAACCCCACCGGCGACTTCTCCGCCGTGGTCACCGGCCTGCTGCTGGCCTTCAACCTGCCCGCCACCCTCCCCTGGTGGATGGCCATTGTGGGCGCCTTCATCGCCATCGTGGTGGTCAAGCAGCTCTTCGGCGGCCTGGGCTATAACTTTGCCAACCCCGCCATTGTGGGCCGTATCGCCATGGCCATGGGCTTTGCCGGGGCCATGTCCAACTACCCCCATCCGGCCAGCAGCATCGACGCCTTCGCCTCCGCCACCCCCCTGGCTGTGGCCGGACAGGTGGGCTCTGACAGCTACCTGACCCTGCTGCTGGGCGTTCACGGCGGCGTGCTGGGCGAGACCTGCGCCATCACCATTCTCATTGGCGGCCTCTTCCTCATTGCCACCAAGGTCATCAGCCCCACCATCCCCGTGACCTATCTGGCCACCGTGGCGGTGCTGTCCCTGGTAGCGGGAGAGGACCCCATCTATCAGCTGCTCTCCGGCGGCCTGCTGCTGGGCGCCTTCTTCATGGCCACTGACTATGTGACCTCGCCCACCACCACCAAGGGCAAGCTGATCTTCGGCCTGGGCCTGGGCATCATCACCTGCGGCATCCGGTTCCTGGGCACCATGGCGGAGGGCGTGTCCTTCTCCATCCTGCTGATGAACCTGACCGTCCCCTACATTGAGGTCCTCACCCGTCAGGACCGCCTGGGCATCGCCAAAGTCAAGAAGAACAAGGAGGGTGCCGGGAAATGAACAACTGGAATCGTATTGGGAAACCCATTGTGGTGCTTTCTTTGATCTGCGTCATCGTCACTGGCGCTCTGGCCGCTACCAACGAGGTGACCGCCCCCATTATTGAGGAGGCCACCATCGCCGCGGAGAATGCCGCCCGTGCCGAGGTGCTTCCCGAGGCTGACAGCTTCTCCGAGGTGACCGGAATCACGGTGGAGGGCGTGTCCGCCGTCTACACCGCCGACAACGGCGCCGGCGCCGCCATCACCGCCTCCGCCAAGGGCTACGGCGGCGACGTGGTGGTCATGGTGGGCATCAACGCCGACGGCAGCATCGAGGCCATCACCGTCACCCAGCAGACTGAGACCAAGGGCATCGGCTCCAACGTGGTCAGCAACAACGAGTATCTGGCCCAGTATAGCGGCATGTCTGCCGCCGAGCCTCTGGTGCTCAATGAGGACGTGGACGCCTATGCCAGCGCCACCGTCTCCAGCACTGCGGTCATCAATGCGGTGAACGCCGCCATTGAGGCCTACAATCAGATTCCTTGAAAGGCGGTGAGCGAAGATGAGTAAGACAAGCAAGTTAAAAATCCTGACCAACGGTTTTCTGAATGAGAACCCGGTTCTGCGGCTGGTCCTGGGCACCTGTCCCACGCTGGCCACCTCTACCATGGCCTCCAACGGCATCGGCATGGGCTTGGCGGCTACCTTCGTGCTGCTGTGCTCCAACGTGGTAATCTCCGCCCTGCGTAAGGTCATCCCCGACCAGGTGCGTATCCCCTGCTACATCACCGTCATCGCCGGCTTCGTGTCGGTGGTGCAGATGCTGGTCAAGGCCTTTGTGCCCGCGCTGGACACGGCCCTGGGCGTGTACCTGCCCCTGATCGTGGTGAACTGTATCATTCTGGGCCGCGCCGAGATGTTCGCCTCCAAGAACGGCATCGTGGATTCCGCTCTGGACGGCATCGGCATGGGCATCGGCTTTACCATTACCCTGACCATCATGGGCACCATCCGTGAGATCCTGGGCTCCGGCACCTGGATGTCCGGTCTGGACGGCCTATTCCCCTTCCTGCCTGAGGGCTTCGCCATTCAGGTCCTGCCTGAGTCCGTCGATCCCTTCACCATTATGACCAGCGCCCCCGGCGGCTTCTTTGTCTTCGGCATTATGATGGCGGCGGCCACCTGGCTGACCACCCGCCCCAAGAAGAAGTCCTCCGCCCCCGCTGAGGCTGTGGAAGGAGGGAATGCGTAATGAGCGCAATGCATCTTGCCAGCATTTTCTTCACCATGATCCTGGTGAACAACTACGTGCTGGTTCAATTCCTGGGTATCTGTCCCTTCCTGGGCGTGTCCAAAAAGCTGGACAGCGCCGTGGGCATGTCCCTGGCCGTCACCTTCGTCATGGTGCTGGCCACCGCGGCCACCTGGCCCATTCAGATGTTCCTGCTGACCCCGGAGAGCGGCGCGTGGGATATGGGCTATCTCCAGACCATCGTGTTCATCCTGATCATCGCCGTGCTGGTGCAGCTGCTGGAGAGTATCCTGAAGAAGTACATCCCCGCTCTGTATAAGTCTCTGGGCGTGTACCTGCCTCTGATCACCACCAACTGCACCATCCTGGGCGTGACCATCCTGAACATCGACAACGGCTATGACTTCCTGGAGAGCATCGTCTGCGCCGCCGGCGCCGGCCTGGGCTTCCTGCTGGCCATGGTGCTGTTCTCCGGTGTCCGCCGCAAGGTGGAGGAGGCCATGACCCCCAAGTGCTTTGAGGGCCTGCCCATCACCCTGGTGGCCGCCGCGATCACCGCGCTGTCCTTCATGGGCTTCGGCGGCATCGTGGAGTCCATTTTCGGCGCGTGAGATAGGAGGGGGAGTAAAACATGAATCCAATTTTAATGGCAATCATTCTGGTCACAGTGATCGGCCTGATCGGCGCTGTGATCCTGGTGGCCGCCTCTATCGTCATGTATGTCCCGGTAGATGAGCGTGTGGAGAAGATCACCGGCGTGCTGGCCGGCGCCAACTGCGGCGCCTGCGGCTGCGCGGGCTGTGCCGACTACGCCAAGAGCATCGTGGAAGAGGGCGCCCCCATTAACAAGTGCACCCCCGGCGGCGCCAAGAGCGTGGCGGCCATCGCCGAGATCATGGGCGTGGAGGCCGGTTCGGTGATCCCCATGAAGGCGGTTGTGGCCTGCTCCGGCACCTGTGAGAAGACCTCCAAGCGCTACACCTTCGAGGGCATCTCCAGCTGCCAGGCCGTCAAGGGCCTGTACGGCGGCGACGGGGCCTGCGCCTACGGCTGCCTGGGCTACGGGGACTGCACCCGGGCCTGCGCCTTCGACGCCATCCACATTGAGAACGGTATCGCCAAGGTGGACCGGGAGAAGTGCACCGGCTGCGGCGCCTGCGCCGCCGTGTGCCCCAACCACGTCATCGAGGTGGTACCCGAGCACAAGCGCAAGCCTGTGGTCCTGTGCCAGAACAAGGACAAGGGCGCCCAGACCCGGAAGGCCTGTACCGCGGGCTGCATCGGCTGCATGAAG
>CASFKT010000190.1 GCA_949295195.1 uncultured bacterium
TCAGGTTTCTCATTGGAATTCCTCCTTTTAAATTCAGGCGCGGAGGAAAGTTTTCTGCCAAAAGAAGGAAGAAAATGCCTTAAACTAGAAGAAAAAGGGATTTTCAGCCAACTATGACAGCATAACTCCCCTTGCCTGTGCCCATACTATACCCCATCTTCGTGCCCGCGTCAACGGGTTACGGGAAAGTGTAACAAAACCGTAACATTGCATCAGAATTGTTACAAAGGAGGATTTCCTTGAAATATTTCCGTAAAGTTGCAAAAAAAGTTATCATTTTTTGATGGGCCGCCCGCTTCCAGCACCCCCGTGCGCTCCCGGGTGCCCCGTTTTCAAAAAAATATGCGCAAGGGGAACGCACCCCGGGGCCGGAGGTGGAAAACCCACCCATTTTGGTACCCCGGAATGCCTACCGGCGCGCTACAAAGACTCCTTTTTTCACGCTGGGGGATTTCGCCGCCTGCGGGCGGCGACCTTCTTTTTCCATGGCGAAAAAGAAGGCAAAACGCCACCGGGGACGCATCCAATGGACTACGGCTCCGCTTTGCTCCGCCTAAGCCCATAGGCTGCTTTCCCCGGACCCCATTTTACGGGGGTTACCCCTTGGACGTTGTGCGGCCCTTCCGGCGCGCAAAACCAGGCGTACTTGCGTGCGGTCCCGTCCGGCCCCACTGGGGGCCTGAGTGGGAAGAAAATTGGAGTTGGTGCGGTTATGTTTTTGCGCCTGCCGTTTCCGAACCAACGTCCCGGGGCCGGTTTCCACCGTAGGGGCGGCCGAAGGCCAGACGGATGAGGATACTCTCTTGGAAAGCTATCCGTCCCCGGCGGCGAAACTCCCCTCTGCGGACCGAAATACCGAAATAATCTCCCACCTTATATATAATAAGGAAGTCCCCTCCAGTTGCACGCCGCCGTACACCTAAGGCGGCATTTTTTGACAAAACTCCCCTTGCATGATACAATGCGCTCAGGGACGCTGTTTGGAACAAGCGGGGCGGTTTCGCTACAACCTCCGAAAGGAGGTGTGTATATGCGCATCACTTTACATATCGGACAGTTCACTGTTACGATCATTGTGAAACGCAGAAACCGCCACTCTGCCAAGTGACGGTTTCTGTGTCTAAGTGACAGTTTTGAATTGTTGCTTAACTAGAACCTAAAACTTTTCAGGGCGAAACCGTCTTGTCCAGACGGCGTCCCTTCTATACATTATAATATCCCGCCGCCCCCCGTTTGTCAAGGGAGCGGCCCTTGTGCTTTTTGGCGAATACTGGTATAATCTCCCCAGGGACGCTGTTTGGAACAAAACGGGGCGGTTTCGTCACAACCTCCGAGAGGGGGTGTGTATATGCGTATTACGTTACATATCGGACAGTTCACTGTTACGATCATTGTAAAACGCAGAAACCGCCACCCGGCACGGTGACGGTTTCTGTGCTGATATAGCAGCCGCTATATCGCAAATTTGAAATCTTCATAAACCCGGGCGAAACCGTCTTGTCCAGACGGCGTCCCTTCTATACATTATAATATCCCGCCGCTCCCCGTTTGTCAAGGGAGCGGCGGTTTTGCTTTACACTTCCATAATCACAGGGAGAATCATGGGCGACCGCTTGGTCTTTTTATAAAGGTAGTTGGACAAGTCTCCCTTGATGGACTGCTTGATGGCGGACCAGTCGGTGGCGTACCGGGTATCCACGTCCATAATGGCGTCCAGCGCCACCTGGCGCAGCTCGTCCATCAGGCCCTCGGACTCCTTCACGTACACAAAGCCCCGGGTGATGATGTCCGGGCCGGAGACCAGAGCCCCGTCCTCGCCGGACATGGAGACCACCACGACCACCATGCCGTCCTGAGCCAGATGGCGGCGGTCCCGCAGCACCACGCTGCCCACGTCGCCCACGCCGGAGCCGTCCACGAACACCTTGCCCGCGGTGACGGTGCCTCCCAGCTTGCAGGTCTTGGGGGTGAGCTCGATCACCCGGCCGATGTCGCTGATGATGATATGGTTGGGGGCCATCCCCATCTCCCGGGCCAGCTTGGCGTGGATCTTCAGATGGCGCTGCTCTCCGTGGACGGGGATGAAGAACTTGGGCTTCACCAGGCCGTGGATGATCTTCAGCTCCTCCTGGCAGGCGTGGCCGGACACATGGAGGGGCAGAGTCCGCTCGTTGACCACCTCGGCCCCCTTCCGGTAGAGCTCGTTGATCACGTTGCCCATGGCGTTCTCGTTGCCGGGAATGGTGGAGGCGGAGATAATGACCTTGTCCCCGGGCTGGATGTCCACCTGCCGGTGGGTGGAGAAGGCCATCCGGGAGAGCGCCGACATGGTCTCCCCCTGGCTGCCGGTGGTGATAATACAAACTTTATGCTTGGGCAGGGACTTGATCTGGGTCAGGTCCATGAGCACCCCGTCGGGGATCTTCATATAGCCCAGCTCGGTGGACACCTTCATGGCGTTCTCCATGGACCGGCCGGTGACCCATGGACCGGCCGGTGACCGCCACCTTGCGCCCGTACCGGGCCGCCACGTTGATGATCTGCTGCAGCCGGTCCACGTTGGAGGCGAAGGTGGTAACGATGATCCGGTCCTGGCAGCCCTTGAACAGGGCGTCAAAGGAGTTGCCCACGCTGCTCTCGCTGCGGGTGTAGCCCGGGCGCTCCACGTTGGTGGAGTCGGCCAGCAGAGCCAGCACCCCCTCCTGTCCCAGGGCGCCGAAGCGGGCCAGGTCGATCATGCCCCCCTGGATGGGGGTAGTGTCGATCTTGAAGTCGCCGGTGTGAACGATGGTGCCCACCGGGCACTTGATGGCGAAGGCCACCGCGTCGGCGATGGAGTGGTTCACGTGGATGAACTCAATGGAGAACTTGCCCGCCTGGATCACATCCCCCGCCTCACAGGTGATCATCTTGGTCTTGGACACCAGGTGGTGCTCCTCCAGCTTCAGCTGGATCAGCCCCGCGCTCATGCGGGTGGCGTAAATAGGGGCGTTGATGGACCGCAGTACATAGGGGATGGCTCCGATGTGGTCCTCGTGGCCGTGGGTGATGAAGATGCCCCGGATCTTGCTCTGGTTCTTGATAAGGTAGCTCACATCCGGGATGACCACGTCGATGCCGTACATATCGTCATCCGGGAACCCCATTCCGCAGTCCACGACCACGATGTCGTTCCCGTACTCGTAGACGGTCAGGTTTTTCCCGATCTCATTCAGACCGCCCAGCGATATGATTTTCAATTTTTCTGCCATATCAGTTTCCTTTCTCAATCTATTTTTTCAATTATGATTCATTTTGTACCAGAAAACACGAGACAAGACGCCGTGCGGCCGCACGACAACCAGGCGAAAAGGCTCCTGTCCACAGCCCTGCCTCGCTGTGGGTCGGTAGCGGCTCTTCGCCCTCCGGTGTCCTCTTGTACTGTGCTCCGCACCTCCGTTCCGGTCTGTCTTTCTACCGGTTTGGATCTGTGCGGCTATTTAAACGCGGAGGGGCTCGTTCCGGCCCGGCATCCCGCGTATAAATCCAATTGTACGGCAGATTCTATCCGCCGCTTCTGGATACCAAATCAATTATATTATACCACAGTTTTCTTTGCCTGTATACATTTTCATGGGAAACTGCAAAAAGTTTGTCCCTGGAACCGGAGGGCCATAGAAATGCACATATTCTTGAATCACCTCTTGTCCACACATGCAAAATATGGTATACTTTTTATGGAAAAATACGGATTGAAGGGAGAGAGTCCCATGGAAGAGCACAATCCAGGACAGCGATTTCTGCCGCTGTCCGTTGGCGTGCGGGCCGTTGGGCCCGGTCAAAAGATTCCGGCACAGCCCTTCCGCCGTTCTTCTTCCGACGGGCAATGGCATGAATATTCAAATTTTTGGAACTTCAAAGAGCTTTGATACCAAAAAAGCCGAGCGCTGGTTTAAAGAGCGCCGCATCAAGTTTCAATCGGTGGATTTAAAACGGTACGGCATGAGCCGGGGAGAGCTTGCCAGCGTCCGTCAGGCCGTGGGCCTGGAGGCGATGATTGATCCCAAACATCCGGATGCCGTGATGATCTCCTACTTGGCCTCGGAGCAGGCAAAGCTGGACCATCTGTTTGAGGACCCCTCCCTGCTCAACGCCCCTATTGTCCGCAATGGAAAGCAGGCGACTGTGGGCTATTGTCCTCAGATCTGGGAGACCTGGTCCTGAGCGGACCGGGTTCCCTCTGCCCTCGCAGTGAGCGGCTCGTGGGCCCAAACGCTGGAAGGAGGAGGCCCCCATGGCCCGAAGCGCCAATCAAAAGCTGAAGCTGCTGTATCTGTACCGGATTCTGATGGAGCAGACCGACGAAGATCACCCGTTGACTGTTCAAGAGCTGATTACCCAGCTGGCCCAGTATGACATCCAGGCGGAGCGGAAGAGCATCTATGACGATCTGGCTGCCTTGGCGCGGTTCGGAGTAGATGTTCAATGCCGGAAGGGACGCTCCGCCGGGTGGTTCGTAGGAGGCCGGGACTTTGAACTCCCGGAGCTGAAGTTGCTGGTGGACGCAGTTCAATCCTCCCGTTTCATCACTCGCAAGAAGAGCGACGCCCTGATCCGAAAGCTGGAGCGGTTGGCCAGCGTGTATCAAGCCCGGCAGCTCCAGCGGCAGGTCTTTGTCAGCGGCCGGATCAAGGTCATGAATGAGAGCATCTATTATAATGTAGACAAGCTTCACGCCGCCATTGCCTCCAAACGCGCCATCACCTTTCAATATTTTGACTACAATATGTACCGGCAGAAAGTATTTCGACGAAACGGCGGCCGGTACAATGTTTCTCCCTATGGATTGATCTGGAACAATGATAACTACTATTTGGTGGCTTATGACAGTGAGCACCGCCAGATGCGCCACTACCGTGTGGACAAAATGGCAGAAATCACCGTTACACGCCTGCCCCGAGAAGGAACAGAGGAATACCCAGCCTTTGACATCGCCGCCTATGGTCAGAAACACTTTGGAATGTACAGCGGAGAGGAGATGACTGTCACTCTGAGGGCAAAGAGCTCCATGGCCAGCGTGGTATTGGACCGCTTTGGGCTGGATGTCATTCTGGTTCCGGATGGCTCAGACTACTTTACGGTCAGCATCCCTCTGGTTCTGAGTCCTCAGTTTTTCGGGTGGCTCTTTGCATTGGAGCCGGACGTCACTTTGACGGCTCCCGCCCGGGCAGTTGAGGCCTACCGGCAAAAACTTCGTTCAGCTCTGGAGCAGGCGTAGGCGGGCAACCCCTCAAAACAGATAGGAGGTACTTCCATGAAGCGTATCCTGGTTGTTGATAGTGACATGGCTGTACGGAGCCAGATCGGCCGTCATGCCCGCCTGGAGGGATACGAGGTTGCGGAAGCCAGCGATGGCTATACTGCGGTCGCCCTCTGCCGGCAGAACGCCTTTGATTTTGTAATTCTGGCAATTTTATTGCCGGAGTTAGATGGGTTTTCGGTTTGTCAGACGATACGCAGCTTTTCTCAGGTTCCGATCTTGATCTTGTCGGAATGTGGAGATGAAAATGATCGAATTCGCGGACTGGAACTGGGAGCGGACGACTATATGGTCAAACCATTTTCTCCCAGAGAGCTTATGCTGAGAATTGCGGTCATCCTGAAACGCGGCCCCGTTTTGGACGCCATGCGCCCCCAATACATCGAGCGGAACGGCATTTCCATCGACCTGACCGCCCGGCGCGTGACGGTTGACGGGCAGGCCGTCAATCTGACGCCCAAAGAATTTGACCTGTTAGCCCTGTTGGCCGGTCATCCAGATGTGGTGTTTTCCCGCAAAAAGATTTTGGATGTCGTTTGGGGAGGCGAACTTCCAGAAGACACGCGCACCCTTGACACCCATATCAAACAGGTCCGTCACGCAATCGCTCCATATAGCGACCGCATCGTAACCTTACGCGGTGTGGGATATCGCTTTGAAAAAGAATAGTTCATAGAGTCTACCAACCGTCTACCAGGTCTACCGCCGGGAAGCCTTGCGCGCCAAGGGTTTCCGGCGGTTTCTTTTTGCTGCTTTTGGGAGCCGGTCTACCAAAAGTCTACCAAGGTGTTTTTTTGAGGGAGAAACCCGTGGGTTTCTCCCTCTTTTTTGCGTTTTGAGCACGTTTTGGAGCATGCAAGGGGAGTTATGCTGTCATAGTTGGCTGAAAACCCCTTTTTCTTCTAGTTTAAGGCATTTTCTTCCTTCTTTTGGCAGAAAACTTTCCTCCGCGCCTGAATTTAAAAGGAGGAATTCCAATGAGAAACCTGA
>CASFKT010000191.1 GCA_949295195.1 uncultured bacterium
TTTTTGAACTACTTCCTGCCCACCACCTTGAAAATTCTCAACGCCTATGACCGGATGGACGCCGTGGGCATCTCCGGGGAGAATATCGACGCCACCAAGGCCAAGGTGGAGGCCATGATGGGCACTATTGTGAAGGCCTTCGACAAACAGCTGGACTCCCTCTTTGGGGCGGAGGCCATGGACATCTCCACCGACATCACCGTCATGGAGAACCTGCTGGCCCAGGAGGGGCTGAGCGGACCGGAGCGGCCCAAGACCTCCGGAGAGGGGACTACCCTGGAGTTATAATAAGGAGAAATCCCATGAAAGTTCAAAGGGACACCACCCCCAAAAGCAGCTGGCGGCCTCTGGGATCGGCCCTGCTGTTTGCCGCGATGGCAGTCATTTTGATTTGGCTGTCTGCTGGAGACGGGGAGCATTTTTCCAACGGCCTCATGTTGGCCGCGGGCGCTGTCTTGTGCGCCCTGCTGGAACTGTCCCGCTGGTTTGGCAGGGAAATGGGGCAAGGAATGCGGCTTTTTCGTGCACTTCTTGTTACTGGTCTGCTGATTCTCAGTGGAGCGGCCGGAAATCTTGTGATGCCGGAGCAGTGGATTGTCCTGGGACTTTGTTCCATATGGACGCTGACCCTGTGGTATGAGTTTTTTTACCACCTTCGAAGAGACGACTAACTGGAGACAATTTTAGATTTTTTCAAAAACTATGATGTTTCAAGGAGAAACCGCAGGGATGAAGCCGAAAAAGCGCCCTCCAAAGGAAATGGGAAAGCCTGGACGGCTGGTACAGGCGATCATTTGGACCCTCTGCGCAGTGCTGTTGGGTGTGCAGCTGCGGCAGGCGCTGCTGTATGGGACCGCGTCTAACGCCCCGGGCTGGCCCGTGTATGCCCTGGCAACCGCGGGAAGCGCACTGTGCGCAGTTTGCTGGCTGATCAGCTGGCTCCGATATGACAAAACGCATCAAAAAGAATCCAATCAGGATATTTAGGAGGAACACGACCATGAGCGATAATCTGGATATGACCCCTCAGCTGACTCTGACCCCGGAGGCGGACGCGGCTGCGGCCGCCGCCCCCGCTGCGCCGGAGGCTCCCACCCTCACGTTGGGGGGAGAGGCCGCCCAGGCCGCCCCGGCGGCGGGTGAGAGCGCCCTCTCTGAGGAGGAGCGCCAGAAGCAGCGGGAGGCCAACGCGGTGAAGCTGGACGAGTCCATGCTCACCGAGGCGGAGCGGAAGATGGTGGACGAGTTCGCCCAGAAGATCGACGTCACCGACTCCAGCGTGGTGCTCCAGTACGGCGCGGCCGCACAGAAGAACATCGCCTCCTTCTCGGAGAACGCCCTGAACAGCGTAAAGACCAAGGACCTGGGCGAAGTAGGCGAGGCCCTGTCCTCCCTGGTGGTGGAGCTGAAGGGCTTCGGCCAGGAGGAGGACGAGGGCGGCATCTTCGGCTTTTTCAAGAAGAAGCGGGACAAGCTGGAGGCCATGAAGGCCAGCTACGCCAAGGCGGAGGTCAACGTGGACAAGATCGTCCGGGCCCTGGAGAACCACCAGGTGGTGCTCATGAAGGACATCGCCATGCTGGACCAGATGTACGAGCTGAACACCAAGTACTACAAAGAGCTCACCATGTATATCATCGCCGGCAAGAAGCGCCTGGAGTATTTACGCACCCACGATTTAGAGGATTTAAAGCAGAAGGCGGCCAAGTCGGGCAGCCAGGAGGACGCCCAGGCCTACAACGACTTTGCCAACCTGTGCAACCGGTTTGAAAAGAAGATCCACGACCTGGAGCTCACCCGGATGATCTCCGTCCAGATGGGCCCCCAGACCCGTCTGCTCCAGAACAACGACACCCTGATGCTGGAGAAGATCCAGTCCTCCCTGGTGAACACCATCCCCCTGTGGAAGAGCCAGATGGTGCTGGCCCTGGGGCTGGAGCACTCCCGCCAGGCCACCCAGGCCCAGTCCGCCGTCACCGAGATGACCAACCAGCTGCTGCAAAAGAACGCGGACATGCTGAAAATAGGCACCGTGGAGACCGCCCGGGAGGCCGAGCGCTCCATTGTGGACATCAAGACCCTCCAGCACACCAACGAGCAGCTCATCTCCACCCTGGACGAGGTGATGAAGATTCAGAACGAGGGCAGCCAGAAGCGGAAAGAGGCCGAGGTGGAGCTGGGAAGAATCGAGGGCGAGCTGAAGCAGAAGCTGCTGGAGCTGAGAGGCTGATTTCTATTTTTGCCTCCAGGGATTTCGCCGCCCTTTTTAAGCCTTCCCCTCGGGGGGAAGGTGGCCCCGAAGGGGCCGGATGAGGGGGCAGGTTTTGCAACAATTTCATGTTACGCAGGGAGGATTTCGCCGCCTGCGGGCGGCGAGTTCCTTTGCCCGTGGCGGCAAAGGAACCAAAACGCCCCCGGGGACGCGGCCGATGGACTACGGCTCCGCCTAGGTCCATAGGACCGCTTTCCCCGGACCCCATTTACGGGGGACGCACTCCTGAAAGGTATTGCAATAATTCCGGCGCGCAAAATCTGAGTGGCGGGTCTGAATTCCCGCCGGGCCACTGGGCCCTGGGTTTGCAAAAATTGCGGCTGGTGCAGTTCAACTTTTGCGCCTGGCTCTGCCGAACCAACGTGCCCGATGCATTTCCGCCGTAGGGGTGGCCCCATGTGGCCGCCCATCAAGCCTTCCCCCTTCCAGGGGGAAGGTGGCACGGCGAAGCCGTGACGGATGAGGGTGACCGCCAAATCTTCCCCTTCCCGATAAGCCTTCCCCTGGGGGAAGGTGCCCCAGTGCGCACACTGGGGCGAATGAGGGGAACGGTCCCGGTTATGAGAGCGGTCCGTTCAAGCCGTAGGGGCGGCACACTGGGCCGCCCGGTTTCCCCCGATGGGCGGGAGGACCACGCCCATTGGGCCTTCCCCCTGCCAGGGGGAAGGTGTCTGGTCAGAGACCAGACGAATGAGGGTGCACGCCCGGACCGCGACCCCAGCCCCGGGGCAGCGAACGCTTTTACAGAAATGTCATACTTGAGAAATGGAGACGCCATGAAAATTTTTCGAAAAACAGGGGTGGCCGTCCTGCTCACGGTGCTGATGATCGCCGCCGCCGTTGGAATCGGCCGGTGGCGGGGCGCCCAGGCGGAAGCTGTGCCGCCCCCCTCGTCGGATTTGGACACCTCTCTGTCCGCCAGCACCTACCTGAACTGGATCAGCGACGGGGCGGATGTGCTCTCGGATGCCCAGGAGAACCAGATCGCCCTGTACAACGCCAACTGGGTGGAGCGGTACGACAGCCTCATCGCCGTGGCCACAGTGTCCTCCCTGTCGGAGGACATCGGCGACTACGCCTATAACCTGGGGGTGGAGATCGAGCTGGCCTCCGCCGACGGCATCCTGGTGGTGAACGCGGAAAACGGGGACTGCTATCTGGCGGTGGGGCCGGACTACCCCATGACGGACAGCCAGGTCTCCTCCTATCTGGACCGCTATCTCTATGAGGACGCCATGGCCGGAAACTTTGGCGTGGGGGTGCTGAGCCTCTTTGACGGGATCAACGAGTTCTACCTGGACAACTACGGTCTGGGCTATCTGGACAACAGCGGGAATCAGGTATACGGCGGACGCAGCGCCGGGGAGATGCTGGCCGCGGTGGTGGTCCTGCTGGTGATTCTTGTGGTGATTGCCAGCGTGCTGGACAGCTTGCGCTATACCTCCTACCGCCAGCGGTACTACGGCGTGCCCAATCCCCCCTACGTGTTCCGCCCCATCCTGTTCTGGCACGGCCCCGGCTGGGGCTGGTACCGGCGGCGTTGGCGGCGGCCCCCTCCGCCTCCCCCCAGAGGGCCTAGGGGCCCGGGCGGCCGGCCCGGCGGAGGCGG
>CASFKT010000192.1 GCA_949295195.1 uncultured bacterium
CGCCCCCGCCCTGTGGCGGGACGAGGGGGAGGGGTTCTTCACCTGGCTCCGGCGGGGGGAGGACGGCCTGTTCGCCTTCCTGCGGGAGGGGGGCGGCCAGCGGCTGCTGGCGGTGTTCAACTTCCTGGACCGGGAGCAGGACCTCCCCCTTGCCTGGAACGGGGCCGCCCGGCTCCGGCCGCTGCTGGACAGCGACAGCGCCGCCTTCGGGGGCGGCGCCCAGGGGGCGCCGGAGACCCCCGGGGCGGAGCGCGGCAGCTTCCGCATCACCCTCCCACCCTATTCCGGGCGGCTGTACCAGGTGGAGTGAAGCTCACAGCCCCAGGCGCTTTTTTCTCCGCCGGTGCTCCAGCCGGGCGGAGGCAAAGGCGGACAGGGCCCGGAAAAATCCACGGAACCCGTGGCCGTTGGCCATGTCCAGCGCCCCTAGGGCAAATTTCGTGTCTGCCAGCCCGTTGGACAGCTTTGCCAGTCCCCGGAAGGGCATGTTGCGGATGAACAGGGACACCGGGTCGGGCTCCCCCAGCCTGGCCTTCCGCCGGGCCATGCGGCCCAGCACCCAGTTGGCAAACCGGGCCGCCCGACCCCTGGCGTAGGACAGCTGGTAAAAGCTGTCCTCCAGGGTGAGGGGGGCGCTCCGGTCCCATTTGGCCTCCGGGATGGGGCGGCCCAGCAGGGACTGGAAGGCCCCGTCCGGCACGTCCTCCACCTGGCCGGAGAAGTAGCAGGCCAGGGTTTTCTTGTCGTACACCGCCCCAGGGTCGGTTCCCTCCACCTCCAGTGCGGCGGACAGGGGCAGGTCCCCGGCGTTGGGGCCCACGGAGATGCGGTAAGAGCCCCCCTCCACCTGCCACTGATTTGCCTTGGGGTTGAACCACCGGAAGGCGTACCCGTCCAGGGGGATGGCCACCCGCCGGGACTCCCCCGGCTGGAGGGTGACTTTTTGAAATCCTTTCAGCTCCAAAGCGGGGCGAAACACCCGGTCCCGGGGACCGGTAAGGTACACCTGGGCCACCTCCGCCCCCGCCCGTGTCCCGGTGTTGGTGAGGGTGAAGGCGACCCCCTCCCGGCGGACGCTCAAATCCGAATAGGCGAAGGTGGTGTAGCTCAGGCCGAAGCCGAAGGGGAAGGCCACGGGTTTCCCAACGGTCTGGTAATAGCGGTAGCCCACAAACAGCCCCTCCCGGTACTCCGCCGTCCGCTCCCGCCCGGGGAAGTACCGGGCGTTGGGGGCGTCGGCCAGGACCAGGGGAAAAGTCTCTGCCAGACGGCCGGAGGGGTCCACCTTCCCGGTGAGCAGGTCGGCGGCGGCCCCCGCCCCCGCCTGCCCCCCCAGGTACCCGTGAAGCAGGGCCTTGCACCGGTCCAGCCAGGGGAGCTCCAGCGCGCCGCCCCCCGCCAGCACCACTGCCACGTTGGGGTTGGCCTGGGCCACCGCCTCCAGGGCGCGGACCTGGTTGTCCGGCAGGGCCAGGTGGTCCCGGTCCAGCCCCTCGCTCTCAAAGCACTCGGGGATGCCCAGAAAGAGGATGACCGCCTCCGCCTGACGGGCCAGCTCCGCCGCCTCCCGCTCCAGGCGCTCCGAGGGCTGGCCGTTCCGGCGGTAGGCCTTGGCGTGGCCGATGACGGTTAAGCCGCTCTCTTTCAGGCAGTCCAGGGGACGGTCCAGCCGGGTGGGGCGGACCAGAGACGACCCCGCCCCCTGGTACCGGGGTTCCAGGGCCAGGTCCCCCAGCACCGCCACCCGGGTCCCGGGGGCCAGGGGGAGGAGCCCGCTCTCATTTTTCAGCAGCACCGCGCTCTCCGCCGCCGCCCGGCGGGCCAGGGCGTGGTGGGCCGCCTCGTCAAAGTGCTTGGGGGCGGTTTGGGCGGCCTTGTTGGTAGTCAGAACTACGTCCAGCAGCTCGTCCACCCGCCGGTCAATGACCTCCAGGGAAATCTCCCCCCGGTCCAGTGCAGAGAGCACCTCCCGGTCGCTGTCCCCCTGGGTGCCGGGCATCTCCAGGTTGCTCCCCGCCCTCAGACCGTCCACCTGGCGGTTGCAGGCCCCCCAGTCGGTGACCACCATCCCTGTGAACCCCCACTCCTCCCGGAGAATTTCGGTGAGCAGGTGGGGATTTTCGTTGGCGTAGGTTCCGTTCACCCGGTTGTAGGAGGACATGACCCCCAGGGGGCGGCCCTCCTTCACGGCGATCTCAAAGCCGGTGAGGTACAGCTCTCTTAAAGTGCGCTCGTCCACCACGCTGTCGCTGGTCATGCGCAGCAGCTCCTGGCTGTTGGCGGCGAAGTGCTTGACGCAGGCGGCCGCCCCCTGGGACTGGATGCCCCGCACCAGGGCGGCGGAGAGCTTGCCGGACAGATAGGGGTCCTCGGAAAAATACTCAAAGTTCCGGCCCCCCAGGGGGCTGCGCTTCAGGTTCATCCCCGGTCCCAGGAGCATGTGCACCCCCTGGGCGGCGGCCTCCGTGCCCAGGGCGAGGCCCACCTCCTCCAGCAGCGCCGGGTCCCAGCTCCCCGCCAGACAGGCGGCGGTGGGGAAGCAGGTGGCCGGCTGGCTGGGCCGCTGGCCCAGATGGTCCCCCCGGCCCAGCTGCCGCCGCAGGCCGTGGGGGCCGTCGGACATCACCATAGAGGGCACCCCCGCCTGGGGAAAGGCGTAGGTGCTCCACACGTCCTTTCCCGAGAGGAGGGCGACTTTTTGCTCCAGTGTGAGTTGTTTGAGAATGTCCGGGTGTTTCATAGGGCGCTCCTTCTGTCTTGGGTCAAAAACCATGCCGCCGGTTTCGGCGGTTGTAAGAAAAACTGTACGGTTGATTCAACAGACATTATCATAGCAAAAAAACTCCGCCCGGTACAGGCGGAGTCCATTTTTTTATAAAATTTTCATATTTCCCGCCCGCGCCCCGTCCCCAGGGGACGGAGGCGCAGGCGGGGGAGGGAAACGCTCAGTCCTCGCCGCCCATGAGCAGGTACATGACCGCCTTCTGGGCGTGGAGGCGGTTCTCCGCCTCGTCGAAGATCTCCTCGGCGTGCTCCTCGAACACGTCGGCGGTGATCTCCTCTCCCCGGTGGGCGGGCAGGCAGTGCTGCACCATGCAGCCGGGGTTGGTGAGGGCCATCAGCTCCTTGTTCACCTGATAGCCCACAAAGGCCTTCTCCCGGACGGCCTTCTCCTCCTCCTGGCCCATGGAGGCCCACACGTCGGTGAACACCACGTCGGCGCCCACGGCGGCCTCCTTGGGCTCGCGGCAGAGGGTGAATTTGAAGCTGGGGTCGCTCTGGGCAAAGGCCAGTACGTCCGGATGGGGGTCGTAGCCCTCGGGGCAGGCCACGGACACCTCCATGCCCACCTTCAGACCGCCCACAATGAGGGAGTTGGCCATGTTGTTGCCGTCGCCGATGTAGCACATCTTCAGCCCCTCCAGCACCGCCTTGTGCTCCCGGACGGTCATCAGGTCGGCCAGAACCTGGCAGGGGTGACAGAAGTCGGTGAGGCCGTTGATGACGGGGATGTTGGCGTGGGCGGCCAGGGTCTCCACCTCCTCCTGGGCGAAGGTGCGGATCATGATGCCGTCGCAGTAGCGCAGGAGCACCCGGGCGGTGTCCTCCACCGGCTCGCCCCGGCCGATCTGGCTCTCCTTGCTGGAGAGAAACAGGGCGTGGCCTCCCAGTTGGTACATGCCGGTCTCAAAGGAGACGCGGGTGCGGGTGGAGTTCTTTTCAAAGATCATGGCCAGGGTTTTGCCCTTGAGCTTGTCGTGGGGAATGCCGTGCTTCTGGCTGAATTTCAGCTGGTCCGCCGTGTCCAGGATCTTGAGAATCTCCTCACCCGTCAGATCCAGCAGCTTGAGCAAATCCTTTTTCATCTTCGGTCACCTC
>CASFKT010000193.1 GCA_949295195.1 uncultured bacterium
CCTCCCACGTTCACCCCCACGATGAGCTCCCGCAGATCACTGCTGTACCCGGACAGGAGCATGGCGGCTGGCACATTGCTGATGACCTGGCTGACCAGCACCCCGATGAGCCGGTCCCGGCCGGCCATAGCCCCGCCGATCCAGGTCTGGAGTGCGTTCAGCTGCTTCAAATTGCCTACAAAGATGAAAAAGAACACAAAGGTGAGAATCAGGGAGTAGTCGATGCGGACAAACAGCCCCCGGTTCCGCCACAGCAGCAGAATTCCCACCACTGCCAGCAGTGCCGGGTGGGGCAGAAATCCCGCTACCGTGAGCACGCACAGCAGAAAGAGGACCAGATAAAAGGCGATGTTTCCCCGGCGCAGAGGGGCGGTCTCCCCCATGCGGATGGACAGCCGGCGGTGGCGGTAGCCAAAGAGCACGCACACCCCCAGCAGCAGCGCCGCCCCCGCGGCGTAGGGCCCGGTGAGGAGCAGAAACTCCGGCAGGCTCAGGCCGGACAGAGCGAATAAGTACAGGTTCTGGGGGTTGCCGATGGGGGTGAACATGCTGCCCAAGTTGGCGGCAATGGTCATCAGGGTGACGGTATAGCACAGCTTCCGGCGCAGGGAGGCCATCCGCAGCATCATCACCCCCAGGGGGACGAAGGTGATGAGGGACACGTCGTTGGTGATGAACATACTGCTGAAAAAGCAGAGAAAGATCAGGGTGGCCGCCATCCCCCGCATGGTCCCCACCCGGGAGAGCACCTTGGCGGCGATGTACTGGAGAAAATTCTCCTCCCGCAGCCCCTCCACCAACAGCATCAGGCAGAAGAGCACAATGAGGGTATTGAAGTCAATATACCCCACATAGGCCGGACTGGGCGGCGCAATGAGACAGGACAGCACCGCCAGCACCAGCGAGACCGTCAGCACCACATCCCGGCGGAACATGTCCAGAATTCGTTTCCCCACTGTGTTTCCTCCCTATATGGAATCTTTTGGGAATGAGAGGGCTGGATTTCGCCGCCAAAAATTCCCTCTCATTCCTTCGGGACGTGTCCCGGGCGGCGAGTTCCTTTCTCATCGATGAGAAAGGAACCAAAGAATCGCCGGGGGACGCGTCCGATGGACTACGGCTCCGCCTAGGTCCATAGGCCGCTTTCCCCCGCTCCCCCTATTACGAGGGTATTCTCCTTTAGGCTCGCGATAACCCTTCCGGCGCGTGGAAATCTGTGTGACAATCTGAATTCACCCCGGCCCCACTGGGGGCCTGATCTTCCCAAAATTGGGGCTGATGCAATCTAATTTCTGCGCCTGGGTTTCCGATCCATGCTGCCCGGGTGGTCACTGCCGTAGGAGCACACAGGGTGCGCCTGTGGGGTCCCTACAAAAAAATCCGGAGAGAGTCCCCATATTTCGCAGGGGAGGCGGCCCGAAAGAACAGAGGGGCGCCTCTGACGGCCCTTACCGGGCCTCATAAATGGCCTTCATGCCCTTAAAGGTCATATAGCAGTCCAGCTTGCCCACCGTCTCGAAGGGGGAGTGCATGGAGAGCACGGGTACGCCGGCGTCCAGGGTGTCGATGTTCCGCTCGGCCATGAACATGGCCACGGTGCCGCCGCCGCCGGCGTCCACCTTGCCCAGCTCGGCCATCTGCCAGATCACGCCGTTTTCATCCAGCACCTTTCGCACATAGGCCACCAGCTCGGCGGAGGCGTCGGAGGCCCCGGACTTGCCCCGGGAGCCGGTGTACTTGCACAGGCCCACGCCGCCGTTTACCAGGGCGCTGTTGCGCTTCTCGTACACGTCGGCAAAGTTGGGGTCGTAGGCCGCCGTCACGTCGGCGGACAGACAGAAGGATCTTTCGTAGCACACCCGCAGGGGGACGTTCCGGCTCTCGCACAGGTCTTCCATAAAGGTGTCGAAGGCGGCGGACTTCATGCCGGTGACCCCCTCGGAGCCGATCTCCTCCTTGTCGGCCAGCATGCACACGGCGGTGCGCTCCGGGGTGCCCAGCTGCAGCAGGGCGGCAAAGCAGGCGTAGGCGCACACCCGGTCGTCGTGGCCATAGGCCCCGATGAGAGAGCGGTCAAAGCCGATGTCGCTGGCGTTGAAGGCGGGCACCGCGGACAGCTCGGCGGAGATAAAGTCCTCCTCCACAATGCCGTACTTCCGGTTCAGCAGCTCCAGAACGGACAGCTTCACCCGGTCCTTGCCCTCGTCGTCCAGCAGGGGCCGGCTGCCCACCAGGATGTTCAGGCTCTCGGCAGGGATGGCCTCACTGAGGGGCTTCTTGGACTGCTCCACTCCCAAATGGGGCAGCAGGTCGTCGATGGTGAACAGGGGGTCCCCCTCCCCGTTGCCGATGGACACCCGGATTACCTGTCCGTTTTTCAGGGCCACCACCCCGTGGAGCTCCAGGGGAATGGTCACCCACTGGTACTTGCGCAGGCCGCCGTAGTAGTGGGTCTTCAAAAAGGCCAGATCGTCCGCCTCATAGAGGGGGTTCTGCTTCAAGTCCAGGCGGGGGGAGTCGATGTGGGCGGCCCCGATGTTCACGCCCTCCTCCAGGCCCTTCCGGCCCATCACCGCCAGCATGACGGACTTGCCCCGGTTCACCCGGTACACCTTGTCCCCGGGCTTCAGGTCCATGCCCCGCTTGTACTCCCGGAAGCCGGCGGCCTCCGCCAGGGCCACGGCCCGGTCCACGCACTCCCGCTCGGTCTTGCCCGCGTCCAAAAACTGCTTGTAGCCGGTGCAGTAGGCCTCCATGGCCTCCAGCTCCTCCCGGTTCACCCGGTCATAGCCGTTTTTCTTGTCATAGCACAGAGCCTCCCGGAGCTGATCGCCCCGGCTCTTTTCCTTGTCCTTCATGGTTCAGACCTCCTTGTCCGCAAATAGTTTCTCCAAAAGCGCCCGCACCCGGGCTCCAAATTCCTCCGGGCCGGCACAGTCGTTCCAAAGGGTGTAGTCGCACCCCTTTATAAAATAATCGTCCGGCTTCTGGGCCCGCACCCGGGCCCAGGCGTAGTCCTCTGAAATGCCCTCCCGGGCCATGATGCGCCGCACCCGCACCTCCGGGGGCGCGATCACCGCGACGGTGGCGTGGCAGAGCTCTTTCAGGCCGCTCTCCAGCAGGGCTATGGCGTCGATGGCCGCCAGGGGTCTCCCCTCGCGCTCGCATCCGTCTACCAGCTCCCGGGTTTTCGCCACCGTGGCCCTCTGGGCCACCGTGTTGAGGAGCTCCAGCTTCTCAGGATCGCCGAAGACGATGGTCCCCAGCTTCTTCCGGTCGATGGCCCCGTCCTCCCCCCGCAGGGGGCCGAACAGCTCCTCCAGTTTACTCTGTAAGGCAATATCACTTTCCAGCAGTTCATGGTACACCGCGTCGCAGTCAATGACCGCGCCGCCCAGCTTCTCCACCTCATTGAGGGCGGTGGTCTTCCCCGCCCCGGTGGGGCCGGTGATGCCGATGATTTTCGTAATAACGATCACCTCACTATGCCAAATCGTTCCTGCACAGAGCCCTGAAACATAATCCAAATACCAGTGGCACTGAGCAGCAGCATGCCTACCCCGACAACAGCGCCGTACAGCATTATATGGGCCGCTGCCACCAACACTTCCCACGACAGCATAAGCTGAATCGCGCTCCACACCACTGGGTAGCGCAGCCAAATACCAGCAATCATGACAAACAGGGCAATCGGGATCTGAAGTTCTCCATAGGCGACCATAGACCCCGTGGAGATCAGGATGCATACCAACCCGAAGATCAGTACAAACATCAGATAGCTATCAGCAGGGGCCTCCGGCTCTGCCCGTACAGCCTCTGACTGGAGAGGGGGCGGGGGTTCCATCCCCACCAGCCGGTCCAGCGTCACCCCGTACAGCCCAGCCAGGGCTTTCAGGTTCTCCACCCCGGGCTCCGCCAGATTGTTCTCCCACTTGGAGACGGTCTGGCGGGAGACGAAGAGCTGCTGGGCCACCTGCTCCTGAGAGAGGCCCGCCTCCTTGCGGAGATTCTGTAAATTTTCACCTAATGTCATGATCGCTCACCTCAACCTCTATGGTAGGGGAACGCTGGTATTTTGCAAAGCAATTTCTGCGCAACGTCCGGTTGCGCCCCCCAGCCCTTGGGGGACAAGGATTTGGAGCAGCCCTTACTTCTTGTTCAGCCAAGCCAGGCCCTCGGCCTCGGTCTCCCAGAAGCTCACCTGGTTGCTCCGATTGCAGGTGAAGATGATGTCCCGCATGGAGGACTGGTAGCAGTCGTACAGGTCGCCCACGATGGCCAGGCGCATCTTCTCGTCCACAAAGGCCTTGAGCACCTGGGTCACCACGCCGGTGGACAGGTCGAACATCTCGGGCACAAAGGCGCTGCGCTCCAGGAGCATGTTGTTCCGCCCCGTCTGAAAGCGGACGGTGTGAATCACGTCCAGGGCGTCCTTGCTGTCGGCGATGGGGCGGGCAGGCCGGACAATGGCCACGTTTTCCTTGATCTCAATGTTTACCATAGTATTCTACACTCATTTCTTTTGGATTTGAAGTCGGTTGTTTTGAAATTGCGAGGGGGGAGTTCCGCCGCAGCAGCGGGGCACGGCGGGCGGCCCGGTGTGCCGCCCCTACAAAGGGGAACAAAGCCTGATTTTGCACCCAGCACGGGCGACCGCAAGGGTCGCCCCTACGGCTTTATGGGAACCTTGTCTGAAACCTGGCGGGCGGGTGAGGACACCCGCCCCTACGGCTTGTAGAGAAGTCGTCCCTTCTTGATCGTAGGGGCCGGTCCTAGACCGGCCCGCGGGAGGGGCAAGCCCCTCCCCTACAGCTCTCAAAAAATTCTTCCGAAATTGGGTAGGGGAGGCCCTTGGGCCTCCCGCTGGGATTCGCACCAAACTCCCTCTGCTCAGCAAAGCCAGGCGCGGAACGGGAACCGCATTAGTTTCAATTTTGGGAATACCAGGCCCCAGTGGGCCGGATTGAAGGAAAAAAGTCACTCAGATTTTGCGCGCCGGAAATGCTGCAAAATCCGGCAGGTACGCGTCCCCCGTAACGGGGTCCGGGGCCGACTCCCCCTGTCAGGGGGAGATGGCCCGAAGGGCCAGAGGGGGTAGGGATGCGGTCCTATGGACCTAGGCGAAGCAAAGCGGAGCCGTAGTCCATCGGCCGCGTCCCTGGCGGCGTTTTGGTGACTTTGCCGCCGGGGGCAAAGTCACTCGCCCCGCAGGGCGAAACCCTGCAAAACGGCGCGCCGAGGTCGTCGCGCCCTACACACAAAAATACCGCACTTAAACACGCACGATATGAAACCCCGCCGCCTTATTGAGCCGGTTGGCGATGGCCAGCCCCAGCCCGGAGGGGTCCGGGCACTGGGCCCAGATGGCCTTCACCGGGGTGTGGTCGAAGGCACGGAGGGCGTCGAAGATGTGCCGGGCCTGCTCTCCCTTGTCGGCGGCTGGCCCCAGCTTCTCCACATAGTGTGCCCCAAAGAGGGGCGCAAACTCGTCAAAGCAGATGATCCCGTCCTCCGGCTGGGCGTGGGCCCGAATGTACGCGGCGCTCTCGGCCGGCTCCCCGGTCACCACCGTCACCGGGGCCTTGGGGGCGTAGTGGCGGTACTTCATGCCAGGGGCCTTGGGCTTCTCCCCCGCCCCCATGAGCCGGGTCACCGCCGGGTCTACCTCCACTTCTCCCAGAACGGCCTGGAGCTGCTCCAGGGTAATCCCTCCCGGCCGCAGGAGCCGGGGCGGCTTACAGGTCAGGTCGATAATGGTGGACTCCACCCCCACGGTGCAGGGGCCGCCGTCCACGATGGCGTCGATCTTCCCGTCCATGTCCTCCCACATGTGGGCGGCGGTGGTGGGGCTGGGCCGCCCGGAGGTGTTCCCAGAGGGGGCCGCCACCGGCACGTCCGCCGCCTCTAAAATGGCGTGGCACACGGGATGGGAGGGGCACCGCATGCCCACCGTGTCCAGCCCCGCCGTCACCACGTCGGGGACGATGGGCTTCCGCCGTAAAATCATGGTGAGGGGGCCCGGCCAGTAGGCCTCCGCCAGGGCGTAGGCGCTGTCCGGAATCTCCTGGCAGTACCGCTCCAGGTGGTCCGCCGAGGGGATGTGGAGGATCAGCGGGTTGTCCTGGGGGCGGCCCTTGGCCTCAAAGATATGGGCCACCGCATCCGGGTTCAGGCCGTTGGCCCCCAGGCCGTACACCGTCTCGGTGGGGATGCCCACCAGACCGCCCTCCCGGAGGATTTGAGCCGCCTGGTCCACCTCTCCGGCGGTCAGGTCCCGGGTCTCTAGCCGGGGGCGCTCCTCCCGCCGGACGGAGAACACGATGTGGGGCATGTCCATCCCGTAGTAGTGCTTCATAAAGGAGCCCCGCTCCCTCATTCCATTGCGCCGGGCCACCTTCTGGGAGGCCAGGTTGCTGTCCCGGATGATGGAGTACACCTCTCCGAAGCCCAGGCGGTCCATAGCGTAGTCCCGGCAGGCCCGGGCCGCCTCGGCGGCATAGCCCCTGTGCCAGACAGCCTTTTCCAGCAGATAGCCCACCTCGGGCACCCGCGTTCCGTCCCCCAGCTCCTGCCAGGTGAGGCCGCACTGGCCCACCATCTCCCCGGAGCACTTCTCCACCACCGCCCACAGGCCGAAGCCGTCGGTCCGGTAGCGCTCCTGCTGGCGGCGGAGCCAGTCCCAGGCCTCCTGGTCTGAGAAGGCGTGCTCGTAGGCGTACATGACCTCCCCGTCCTGGAGCATCCGGCACAGGGCGGGAAAATCCCCGTCGGTCATCTCCCGCAGCACCAGGCGGTCAGTCTCCAAGATGTTCTCAGCCATCTCCCAGCACCACCTTTATCAGCTCCGCCGGGGTCTCGGCCAGATAGTCGGCCCCCTCGGCCTCCAGCTCCTGCCGGGAGCGAAAGCCCCACAGCACGCCGCAGCTGGTCAGGTTTCCGTTCTTGGCCGTGCGGATGTCCACGTTGCTGTCCCCCACAAAGAGGGTCTGCTCCGGCTTGGCCCCCATCCGCTCCATCAGCTTATGGAGGAGGGTGGGGTCCGGCTTGGTGGGGACGCCGGAGAGGGCCCCCTGCACCAGGGGGAACACCCCGGGGTAGTAGTGCTCCACCACCGGCCCGGCCATCTCGTCGGCCTTGTTGGACAGCACCGCGATGGACACCCCCGCCTCCTTCAGCCGCAGGGCGGCCTC
>CASFKT010000194.1 GCA_949295195.1 uncultured bacterium
GCCCTCACCTGGGGCGGCAGCGGCCAGGTGGAGGTAGGGGAGTACAGCTTCTGGAAGGTGCTGCCCTATCTGGTGGTGCTGGTGGGCGCCCTCATCGGGGTGAACGTGTTCGTCATTCTCATGCTGGGCACCGCCCTGAGTCTGGTGGTGGGCGTGGCCTCCGGGGCCTTTGCCTGGACCCAGGTGTTTGCCGTCATGGGAGACGGCGTCACCGCCATGTACGACATCACCGTCATCTCCATCATTGTGGCCTGCATCGGGGCCCTGGTGAAGGAGTACGGGGGCATCCAGTGGCTCATTGAGTTCATCCACCGCCGGGTCAAGTCCAAGAAGGGGGCCCAGCTGGGCATCGCCGGCCTGGTTGCCGCCGTGGATGTGGCCACCGCCAACAACACCGTGGCCATCGTCATGTCCGGCTCCATTGCCAAGGAGATCAGCGAGGAGTACCACATCGACCCCCGCCGGTCCGCCTCCCTGCTGGACATCTTCGCCTCGGTGATGCAGGGCATCCTGCCCTACGGAGCCCAGCTGCTGTACGCCTCCGCCGGAACCGGGGTGGCCGCGCTGGAGATTGTGCCCTATATGTTCTACTGCTATCTCATGGCGGTGTGCGCCATCGTGTTCATCCTGTTTTTCTCCGGGCGGGAGAAATAACCGCATCCATCAAACAGCGCCGGACGGCCTCTGAAAAGAAGCCGTCCGGCGTTTTTGACTTTGGGGGAAAGACGTGGGGGCGGTGCGTCTCAAGGGGGAATCCTCATCCGCCCCAGTGTTTCCCCCTTCCAGGGGGAAAGATTGCGGGCGGCCACATGGGGCCGCCCCTACGAAATTACAAAAGCCTGTCTGGTGAACGCCGTAGGGGCCGGTCCCAGACCGGCCCGTCGAGGAGCTTCTGCCATTCCGGAGCCCACCCTCATCCGCCTCGCTTCGCTCGGCACCTTCCCCCTTGGAGGGGGAAGGCTTGCGGGCGGGTGAGGACACCCGCCCCTACGGCGAATCTGGAAGCACTTCCTCCTTTTTCGTAGGGGCCGGACACTGGCCGGCCCGTCGATGTACGCGGCGCGTCCAGGAGGCCGCGCCCTACAGTTCAGCACCAGCCGCCACCTGCTCGGTAAATTTAGGTGCGGAAGTGGAACGGCGGAGCCGGGAATTTTTGCTCACCCAGGGCCCAGTGGCCCGGGAGGAATCGCGGAGGTCACTCAGATTTTGCGCGCCGGAAATTTTGCAAAGCCCGGCAGGTACGCGTCCTCCGTAATGGGATCCGGGGAAAGGCGAATATGAGCGCGTCAGCGCTCATCCTGAGCCGTCCCCGGTAGCGTTTTGGTTAATCGCTCCCGTACTCCCGGCGAAGCCCAGCGTAGCGGGTTCGCCGGGAAGAGGAGGAGCAAGGGAGCGGTCGCAGTTTTCGCCGTCAGGCGGAAACGGAGACAAGCGGACTTTGCGACGACGAGCCGCCACGGGCAAAGTAACTCGCCCCGCGGGGCGAAACCCTGCAACATCGGGCGGCGGGGGCAAGCCCCCGCCCTACGGGGTTCTTCTGGGGTTCTTCTGGGGTTCTTCTAACGATGTCTGTTCCTTAGACTGCCCCCTCATCCGGCCCCTTCGGGGCCACCTTCCCCCCAGGGGGAAGGCAGAAGGTTTGGCTTTCAAAACCTACCCCCAGGGGGAAGGCTTGAAAAGAAATGAAGTTCTCCCGCAGCAAAAAAGAGGCGAAACGAAGTTTCGCACAAAGTTCTTTTGCCTACTTTTCTTTCAAGAAAAGTAGGAGGGCGGAGGCCATATGGCCTCCGCCCAAACTTATATTCCAGAAAAACTCAGCACATCTTGGCGCCGGCGGGAATCTTGTCGTCGATCATCAGCAGGTTCAGACGCTCCTCGCCCTTCTCGGTGTGGACGGCGGAGATGAGCATGCCGTTGGACTCCAGCCCCATCATCTTTCGGGGGGGCAGGTTGACGATGGCCACCAGGGTCTTGCCCACCAGTTCCTCGGGCTTATAGTACATGGCGATGCCGGAGAGGATCTGCCGGTCGGTGCCGGTGCCGTCGTCCAGGGTGAAGCGCAGCAGCTTGTTGGACTTCTTCACCGGCTGGCAGTCCTTGACCTTGACGGCCCGGAAGTCGCTCTTGCAGAAGGTGTCGAAGTCCACCTTCTCGGTGAGCTGGGGCTCCACCTCCAGGTCGGGGAGGGCGGCCTTCTTGGCCTCCTCAGCGGCCTTGTCCAGCTCCTCCAGGGCCTTGGCGGCGTCGACGCGGGGGAACAGGTTGTCGCCCCGGACCACGGTGACGTCCCCACGGAGGGAGCCGTACTGGGCGGCGCTCTCCCAGGTGGAGCAGGCCTCGCAGGCGCCGATCTGCCGCAGAATCTCGGCGGCGGAGTCGGGCATGAAGGGGGTGAGGAGGATGGCGGAGATGCGCAGCACCTCCAGGAGGTTATACATGACGGTGGCGAGACGGGTGCCGTTGGCCTCCATATCCTTGGCCAGCACCCAGGGGGCGTTCTCGTCAATGTACTTGTTGGCCCGGCCGATGACCTTGAAGACCTCCGCCAGGGCGTTCTGGAAGGCGTAGTGCTCCATCTGCTCCTCATAGCGGCCCCGCAGTCCGGAGGCCAGGGAGATCAGCTCCTCGTCCAGGGCGTCCGCCTGCCGCGCCTGGGGCAGGGTGCCGTTAAAGTACTTGCCCACCATGGACACGGTGCGGCTGAGCAGGTTGCCCAGGTCGTTGGCCAGGTCCACGTTGATGGTGTTGATGAGGGCCTCGTTGGAGAAGTTGCCGTCGGAACCGAAGGGGAAGGTGCGCAGCAGGAAGAAGCGCAGGGCGTCCACCCCGAACTTCTCCGCCAGGATATAGGGGTCCACCACGTTGCCCTTGGACTTGGACATCTTACCGCCGTCCAGGAGCAGCCAGCCGTGGCCGAACACCTTCTTGGGCAGGGGCATGTCCATGCTCATGAGCATGGCGGGCCAGATGATGGAGTGGAAGCGGACGATCTCCTTGCCCACGAAGTGTACGTCGGCGGGCCAGTACTTATCGTAGTCGTCATACTTGTCATTGAGGAAGCCCAGGGCGGTGGTGTAGTTGAACAGGGCGTCCACCCACACATAGACCACGTGGCCCGGGTCGAAGTCCACCGGCACGCCCCAGGTGAAGGAGGTGCGGGAGACGCACAGGTCCTCCAGGCCGGGCTTGATGAAGTTGTTCACCATCTCGTTCACCCGGCTGCGGGGCTCCAGGAAGTCGGTGTCCTCCAGCAGGTGTTGGATCTTGTCCGCGTACTTGGACAGGCGGAAGAAGTAGGCCTCCTCCTCCGCGTCCTGGACATCCCGGCCGCAGTCGGGGCACTTGCCGTCCACCAGCTGGGACTCGGTCCAGAAGGACTCGCAGGGCTTGCAGTACTTGCCTACATAGCGGCCCTTGTAGATGTCCCCCTTCTCGTACATCTTCTTGAAAATCTTCTGAATGGCGGACACGTGGTAGTCGTCGGTGGTGCGGATGAAGCGGTCATTGGAAATGTTCATCAGCTTCCACAGGTCCTTGACCCCCCGGGGGCCCTCCACGATGCGGTCCACGAACTCCTTGGGGGAAACGCCGGCCTCCTTGGCCTTGTCCTCGATCTTCTGGCCGTGCTCGTCGGTGCCGGTGAGAAACAGCACGTCGCAGCCGGTAAGGCGCTTATACCGGGCCATGGCGTCGGTGGCCACGGTGCAGTAGGTGTGGCCGATGTGCAGCTTGTCGCTGGGGTAGTAGATGGGGGTGGTGATATAAAACTTTTTATTTTCCATGGGTGATGCTCCTCCCAAATTCAATTCCAA
>CASFKT010000195.1 GCA_949295195.1 uncultured bacterium
CTACAAAAAGCGTTCTAGCATCGCCCCCTCATCCGGCCCCTTCGTGGCCACCTTCCCCCCAGGGGGAAGGCTTTGTGGGGGAGGGCCCCCCCCTCATCCGCCCCAGGGGGAAGGCTTAAAAAGAGCGGCGGAATCTCCAAAAATTCACTTCTTCCGTCCCAGGCGGCGGAGCACCCGCTCCTCCACCTGGTCGCCGTACTTCATGCCCACCAGGAACAGTCCCAGGCCGCCCAGACCGATGAGGGCCATCCCCCACCAGGGCAGGGAGAAGGAGGCTCCCCCCAGGGCGCTGGCCACCAGCAGGCCCCAGGGCCGGGTGAGCAGCACAATGACCGCGAAGCGGCCCAGGGTGATGTTGGTGAGCCCCGCCAGGATGCACAGCACGTCGTCGGGGAAAAAGGGAAACAGAAAGGCCAGCACCAGGAACACGTCGGTCTTGGCCTGGATCACCTCCCGGTACTTCTCCGACACCTTGCGGCCCACCAGACGGTTTACCGCCTCCCGGCCCAGCCCCCGGGCCAGGGTGAACACCAGCACGGACCCCAGGGCCACGGCGGCAAAGGTCATCAAAAACGAGGGCCAGGTGCCGAAGAGCACCCCGCCGGCCAGGGCGGTGATGTTGCTGGGGATGGGGGCCAGCACCACCGAGAGCAGCTGCACCAGGAAAAAGCACAGATGGGAGTAGGGGGAGAACTGCTGGATGTAGGCTCTCAGGCTCTCCTGAGAGGCGGCGGCCTGAAAAAATCCGCTGCGCCACAGGAACAGTCCGCCCCCCGCGCACAGAAGGACGGCGGCCAGGAGAAACAGCCACCGGATCGTTTTTTGCTTCATACCATGCGACCTCATTTGTGTAATGTGATTACAGCATACCATACCACGGAGATTTTGAAAAATTTAGAATGTTTTCTTAAATTTATATGAAAATCCTCGTTTTCCCGGGAAACGAAAAAAATTCTTTACTAATCGGGAACTTTTCTCCGGCTGCTCCGTCTAAAAATAGAAAAGGGTCCCATAATTTGTCTAAATTTGGCCGTCCTTTTTGATTAAAACTTTGTGAATTCGTGCTCCTGCATTTTGACTTTTTCTGAAATAGAGAGTACAATAGGGAGCATCAGGGGCCCGGGCGTTCTCGCGCCGGCCCAAACGTAAGACGTTGTCTCTGAGCGCTGTTCACAAACAACTGCAGCACGTATTACAGATTACGAGAAGGAGAACTGATATGAAAGCTGGATTTCGGCGAGCTATCGCCCTCTCCCTGGGCCTGTGCGCCCTGACCATCCCCGCGTCCGCGGTCACCACCACCTTTACAGACGTGCCCTCCTCTTACTGGGGCTATTCCTACATTACAGAGGCAGCCTCCAAGGGGCTGGTCTCCGGCATCGGAAACCAGCAGTATGGCCCGGAGCAGACCCTGACCCAGACCCAGTTTGTCACCATGGTGTGCAATATGTTCTACTCCACCGCGGTGGCCAATCAGGGGACCTCTTCCCAGTGGTGGCTGCCCTACACCGGCCTGCTGACCAACACCACCATCGCCCAGCAGTACAGCACTGCCAACGGCTGGGACGCCTCGGTGGACCGGACCACCATCACCCGCTATGACATGGCCCAGATTCTGGCCAATGTGGCCACCGCCCAGAGCTGGGAGGCCCCCGATTCCCTGACCCTGATGTATGCCCGGCTTCTGATCAAGGACTGGGATTCCATTCCCACCCAGTACCGCAACGCGGTGGCCTCCTCCTACGCCCGGGGCTTCCTGTCCGGCGACGACCAGGGCAATTTCAACGGCGAGGCCAGCACCAAGCGCGCCGAGGCCGCCGTGGTCCTGTGCGCCCTGGATGAGTCCCGCACCACCATCACCGCCCCCACTTATACCAACACCAACCGGCTGACCAACGGCCTGGCCGCCACGGAGGCAAACGTGTCCGACCTGCTGTCCGGCCTGCGGAACACCTATCCGAACTACGGCTCCTGGAACATGGACCGCAGCTATACCTCCCGGGTGCTGGGCACCGGCACCGGCAGCCGCGCCTTTACGTACATGCTCAGCGACCAGGTGTTCGGCGCCATGCGCTCCACCCGCCTGAGCGACCCGAAGGACCTGCGGGTGGGCGACGTGGTCACCCTGAGCGGCGGCCAGTACGGCCTGGTGGCCTCGGTGAGCGACACCAGCTTCACCTATGTCACCTGCAACAGCTCCGGCGTCATCACCTGGGGCAACACCATGAACCTGCGCTCCCTGTCCAGCTCCAACACCGTCTATACCCGCTACGGCTCCCTGCCCGCCGGGGACGACACCCTGACCGACGGCAGCCGGGCCACTGAGAGCAACGTGAGCTCCCTGCTGCGGGACTTGAAGAAGGACTATAAGCAAGGCGAACGCTGGGATGACGACTACGATTCCGATGAGCTGGGCAACGGCGACCGTCACAGCAAGGGCTTTGCCTACTTCCTCAGCGACGAGGTGTTCGGCGACCTGGACTCCTATGGGCTGAAGGACTGGGATGAGCTCCGGATTGGCGACCTTGTGTATGTGGAATATGACAATGAAGACGGTGATACGGATTATCGCTGGGGCCTTGTCTATGATTATGATGATGACCAGATGTCTAAAAACGATAAGTTCACCTATGTGACACTGGACGAGAACGACGATATCGACTGGGGGTGCGAGGCACGGTTTAAGGAGATTGAGGACATGATCTCCCGCTATCCCGACGAGGACAAAGACCAGGCCGACGATGAGTTGACCAACGGCAAGTCGGTGAAAGAAAGTAATGTAGATAGCCTGTTGGGCGAAGTACTCGAGGACTTTGAGAAGGACTTCGACGAGGGTGACTGGGATTTGGAGGACGAGTATAATTCCAACGTCTTCCCCGATGCCGACGGCAGCGAAGGGTTTGCCTATTACATCAGCGATGAGATTTTCGGTGATTTGGAATATGGTAGAATTTATGAGCCCGAAGATCTTCGCATCGGCGACATCATCCGGATTGACAACGATCAGTACGCGATTGTTTGTAACTATGTAGACCCGGGCGATACCAGATGCGACTTTATCAGCATTGACGAAGATGGTGTATATGAGGACGATTGCAGACTGAGTGATATTGAGCGCATGTATACCCGCTACACCACGAAAAACAACAGCAGTTCTAACAGCCTTGAAAGTAGAGTTGCGGATAAGTTGGATGACTTGCGGTATAACGATAAAAAATATGCCGAAGAAGAAGATTGGTACGAAGATAGGTATAACGACTCCGAGGCCCTGTGGAGAGCGGATGGAGAGGACGAGAGCTTTGCGTTCGAACTGAGCGATGAGCTGTTCGGTGACCGGGATTACGAGATTCTCAATGGAGAAGATATTGATGAGTTGAGAGTTGGCGACATCATTTATGATGAAGAGGATGCTACAGGAGAAGTATACGGTGTTGTAACGTATGTTGGAAGTAAAGAAGTGGAATACGTAGGCCTCAATTCTAGTGATGAAATTGACTGGAGCAACTCTGTTAGAATAAATAAGATTGGCTCGTTTATTAGCCGTTATTGATTCAAATTCCTAAAAGGCCCGCCCCCATTCGGGGGCGGGCCTTTTCTGTCTGAAGCCCCGGGCGGCTGGGGAAACCGCATGGGCGGGCGGGTCTTGGACCCGCCCCTACCACGCCTCCCGTCTGGTTTTTATGTAGGGGCCGGTCCCAGACCGGCCCGCAGGCGCGCCATGCGCGCCCCCACAAACTGTTTCGCGCCAGAACGAAAATGGGCCTTATTGGGCCGAAAAAAGGCGGACTTTGTCCGCCTTTTTCCATTTCATTTCAGCCCTCCGGCTCCCCCCTTCGGGGGAACCGCCGAAGATGGCAAAGAGCCGGCCCGCGCCGGGGCGTTACCGGTTTTGATCCTCTTTCGCCGCGGAAATAAAGTCGCGGAACAAGGGGTGTGCCTTGTTCGGCCGGCTCTTGAGCTCCGGGTGGAACTGGACGCCCACGAACCAGGGGTGGTCGTGACGCTCCACGATCTCCACCAGACGGCCGTCGGGGGACAGCCCGGCCAGGGTCAGGCCGCCGGTCTCCACCAGCGCCTCCCGGAACTGGTTGTTGAACTCATAGCGGTGGCGGTGGCGCTCGGCAATCTCCAGGGAGCCGTAGGCCTTGTAGGTGAAGGTGTCCTCCCCGGCGACCCGGCAGGGGCAGGAGCCCAGGCGCATGGTGCCCCCCTTGGCGGTGACCCCCACCTGGTCGGGCATGAGGGCAATCACCGGGTGCCGGGTGGTCTGGGAGAACTCCCCGGACTGGGCGTCCTCCATGCCGCACAGGTGGCGGGCCGTCTCGATGACCGCCATCTGCATCCCCAGACAGATGCCGAAGAAGGGAATTTTGTTCTCCCGGGCATAGCGCACGGCGGAAATCATCCCCTCAATGCCCCGGTCCCCGAAGCCGCCGGGCACCAGGACGCCGTCCACCCCGGACAGCTTCTCATGGGCGTTTTCATCGGTGACCGCCTCCGAGTCCACCCAGCGGATTTTCACGCTCACCTCATTCTCGATGCCGCCGTGGGTGAGGGCCTCCACCACCGACAGATAGGCGTCGTGGAGGGCCACATACTTGCCCACCAGGGCGATGTGCACACAGCCTTTGGGGTGCTTGGCCCGGTGGACCATGGTGGCCCACTCGGTGAGGTCGGGGGTGTGGCAGATGAGACCCAGGCGGCGCACCACCACGTCGGCCAGCCCCTCCCGCTCCAGCATCAGGGGCACCTCATAGAGGATGTCCGCCGTCAGGTTGGGAATGGCGTGGTCCACGGGGATGTTGCAGAACAGGGAGATTTTCTCCAAAATCTCCCGCGACAGAGGGTAATCACTGCGGCACAAGATTACATCTGGTTGAATCCCCAGGCCCAGCAGCTCCTTCACCGAGTGTTGGGTGGGCTTGCTTTTCAGCTCCCCGCTGCCCGGGATGGACACGATGAGGGACACGTGGATAAACATGACGTTCTGGCGGCCCCGCTCGGCGGCCACCTGGCGGATGGACTCCAGGAAGGGCTGGCTCTCAATGTCGCCCACAGTGCCGCCGATCTCCACAATGGCCACGTCGGTGTCCGGGCCCTCCAGGGCGTAGATGTGGTCCTTGATCTCCCCGGTGATGTGGGGGATGATCTGGACGGTGCCCCCCAGGTAGTCCGACACCGAGGAGGCCCCCGTCAGGTTCTCGTCAATGAACCGCTCGTAGTGGCCCAGGTCCAGGTCGGTCTCCGCCCCGTCGTCGGTGACGAACACCTCCCCGTGCTGATAGGGGCTCATGGTGCCCGGGTCCACGTTCAGATAGGGGTCCAGCTTCTGGACCTTCACCCGCAGCCCCCGCTGCTTCAGCAGACGGCCCAGAGAGGCCGCCGCAATGCCCTTGCCCAGGCCGGATACCACGCCGCCGGTGACAAAAATGTATTTGGTCTGCATCATTCATACCTCCGTTTGTATTGAGTGTGGCAGGAATTTGTGGTTTTATAATTTTATAGATAGCGTTTCGCCGCTTTTCTCCGCAGGGGCGGCAACTGGGCCGCCCGGCCTCCCAGGCTTCCCCCTGGGGCGGATGAGGGGGCAATGATCGAGCATCTCCTTGATCGGCAGAGGCTTCCGCCCTGCGGGGCGGGTTACTTTCTGCCCGGGCAGAAAGTAACCAAAGAGCCGCCAGAGGGTGGGGCCAATCGGATTCGGCTCCGCCTCATCCTCCATGCGCCCCACCCCCTGGACCCCCATTTACGGGGGCCGCCAATTAGGCGGCATGGTCCGTCATCGCAAAGGCGCGGGTGGCTCAGCTGAATGGTCTCCATTCTATTGCCGCTGCCGCTGAGTTGTCGGTAACCTTTGGGGGTTGCTCCTATCGGTGGAAAGCGCGCCTTTTGAGTTGCTTGGGCTCAAGTACGGCTCAGGGGATCGGCGGGCGGGTGAGGACACCCGCCCCTACGGAGTATCCGGAGACGCGTCTGTCTTTGCGTAGGGGCCGGTCCCAGACCGGCCCGCGGGCACACACTGTGCGCCCCTACGGAATGGCATGGGCGGCGCGTCCGGGAGGCCGCGCCCTACGGGCATCATGGTCCACGGAGGGCGGGCGGCCACATGGGGCCGCCCCTACAAATGACCCGGAACCCGCCCCCTCATCCGCCTCGCATCCGCTCGGCACCTTCCCCTAAAGGGGAAGGCTTACGGGCGGCCAAAGGCCGCCCCTGCGGCGGAAAACGGACCGGGAGCGTTGGCTGGGAAACCCAGGCGCAGTCTGAAAACCGCAGTAAAATCTCACTTTGTACACCCAGGGCCCCAGTGGGCCCGGATTCAAACGTACCCAAGCACTCCTGGTTTTGCGCGCCGGAAATGTTCTGCCCACTTCAAGGGGTAACCCCCGCATTTGGGGTCCGGGGTAAGGCGAATATGGACACGGAGTGTCCATCCTGAGCCGTCCCCGGCGGCGTTTTGGTGACTTTGCCGCCGCGGGCAAAGTCACTCGCCGCCCGCAGGCGGCGAAATCCCCCTGCCGTACAACGAACCCGGTCCGAAACCTGTCCCCTCATCCGTCACGGCTTCGCCGTGCCACCTTCCCCCCAGGGGGAAGGCTTTTGAGGAGGAGCGCCCCTCATCCACCCAGTGGGAAGGTTTAACAGGAAAAATTCCAACCCCCGGTGACAATTCCAGAGACAAAAGCGTTTTATAGATGAGCGCTCAAAGAAGAAGACAGAAAGGAGGCCGCCGGGATGGACGACGTGATTGCCCTGTTTCACCGGTACAAGGACCCGGTCTACCGACTGGCCCTGTCCTTCACCGGCTCCCCCGCCGACGCGGAGGACGTGACCCAGACGGTATTTCTCAAATATCTGGAGACCCAGCCAGAGCTGGAGGAGGGCAAAGAGCGGGCCTGGCTCCTTCAGGTGACGGCCAACCAGTGCCGGGACCTGTGGCGGCGGCTGCGCCGCCGGGCCACCGTCCCCCTGGACGAGGCCCAGGCCGTGGCCGTCCTCCCGCCCAAGGTGGAGACGGTCTGGGAGACCGTGAAAACCCTCAAGCCCATGGACCGGGGCGCCCTGTACCTCTTTTACTACGAGGGGTACTCCACCGGGGAGATCGCCCAGATGCTCCGGGTGAGCCAGAGCTCCGTCACCTCCCGGCTGAGCCGGGCCAGAAAAAAGCTGAAGGAACAGCTGGAACAGGAGGGATACCATGAAACAGGAGTTTAATTGGGCCATGGATGGGCCATGGATCAGGTTAGGCTCCCGCCCGAGGCTGAGGAACGGATTTTAAGGGCGTTGGAAAAAAAGCAGTCCTGTTTCAGACGGCGGTCCAAACAGTGGTGGAGGCTGGTCCTTGCCGTGGCTGCGGTTCTGGCCCTGTTGGTGGGCACTGCGATAGCCACTACGTATCAAGCCGGGATATTGGGGATCTTTTTCCAGGGAGACACCAGTTCCCTGGAGCCCTATGTGGAAACAAAGCCGGCTGTCGTTCAGGATCAGAATTACCGTCTTACTTTGGACAGCAGTCTCTTTGACGGGAAAGCCCTCTATGCAGTGGTCACAGTTGAAGGCCTCAATGCTCAGGCGACAGAGCGCCTGATGAACGGTCAGGCGATTTTGGATTATCTGCAAACACAGTGGGGGCCAGAACGGGCAAAGGAGATTATGGAGCAGGGGCAAGAGGACCCACTCTTTTTCCAGGTGCGCATGGAATCTGGAAACCATATCTCCAGCCTAGCGGTGAGCAAACTGCCGAACCCGTCGGAGACCAGCCGGTCCTGGTCCCTGCGGATGACCCTGACCGGACTGAGCCAGCCACAGACAGAGCCTCTGACACTGCACGCTACCTTTATGGAGGAGGGATCTGACGTTCAAATCCCCATTGACCAGGCCCTGGATACGATCCACATCCCAATTCATGGAGAAATGATCGTTGATCCATCCAGTGGGGAAGCCCTGTATATGGACTATATGGAGCTTAGTCCCATCCGCTTCACTTACGTGGGGAAATATCCCCAGACGCTGGATTACGAACTGTCAGTCCTGTTTCACACGAAGGACGGTGAGGTTTTAACCTGTGAGGACTTGGGATTGGACCTTGCAATCCGTGACATACCTGGTCCCGCGGATGTGTTTGGCCGGGAATTTGCGGAAATCGTCTATACATCCAAAACAGTAATAGACCTGACGCAGATCGAAGCCATAGTTCTTGATGGGCAGGAAATCTTTATCGGTCAATAAGCCGTTGACGGGGGCGGCCCGGTGTGCCGCCCCTACGGAATGGCATGGGGCGGCGCGTCCGGGAGGCCGCGCCCTACAGGCGTCATGGTCCACGGAGGACGGGCGGCCACATAGGGCCGCCCCTACGGCGAACCACGGCCCCTTCCGAGATACGACGGGAGGGGCAAGCCCCTCCCCTACGGGGTTTAAGAATACTTCTTATGGTTTGGGTAGGGGAGGCCCTTGGGCCTCCCGCCAGGATTTACACCGAGAGCGTTGGCTGGGAAACCCAGGCGCAGTCTGAAAACCGCAGTAAAATC
>CASFKT010000196.1 GCA_949295195.1 uncultured bacterium
CTGGACAGCGCCCGGGTGGTCCAGAAGTGCGGAGCGGGTATTTTTGCGGTAGACGTGTGTAAGGAGAACGGGGACTACCGGGTGGTCATGTCTCAGGGCAGGGCCGTCCTGGGGGAGTCCCTGTCCCGGGAGCATCAGGACCGGGTGCTGGCCGCTCTGGGCGTGACCCGTGACGACCTGCGGCCGGGCTGCCCCATGGCCTCGGCCTCCGTGGGCTCACCCAAGCTGATGGTGGTGCTCAGAAGTCTGGACAAGCTGCACAGCCTGACCCCCGACCTGGAGGCGCTGAAAGAGCTGAGCGGCGAGATCGGCTGTAACGGCTATCTGGTCTTTACCCTCCACCCGGGGGAGGAGCCCCTGGTCCACGCCCGGATGTTCGGCCCCGCAAACGGGGTGGCCGAGGACCCGGTGACGGGGATTGCCAACGGCCCCATGGGGGCCTATCTGGTCCGGAACGGGCTGATCCCCGCCCAGGGGGAGCAGGTCTCCTTCACCGTGGTCCAGGGGGAGGCCATGGGCCGCCCCGGCTCCATGGAGGTGCGGGTGGCACTGGAGAATGGGCAGCCCGGGGAGATCCAGATCGTGGGCGACGCGGTGGTGGCCTTCCAGACCACCCTGGAGCTGGACGCATGAGGGGCGGCAAGCGGGAGCTCCGCCTCACCGGCGGGGACGACCCCAAGTTCCGCACCGGCGGGGACGACCCCAAGTTCCGCGCCCTGGTCCGCAAGCTGGACCAGGAGTATGTGGACCGGTTTGGAGAAACTGCCCTCCGGTACCAGCCCTATAACACCCTGGAGAAGATCGAGGCGGCCTGTCTGCTGCTTGTGGACGGCACGCCCGCGGCCTGCGGGGCCATCCAGCCCCTGGACGGGGACACCGCCGAGCTCAAGCGGGTCTATGTCCTCCCTGAGTTCCGCCGCCGGGGGCTGGCCCGGCAGGTGGTGGAGCAGCTGGAGCTCCAGGCCCTGTTTCACGGGTACCAGTTTATGGCCCTGGAGACGGGCCGGGCCATGCCCGAGGCCGCCGCCCTGTACACCAAGCTGGGGTACCGGGAGACCGGACCCTGGGGGCCCTTTGCCGGGGACAAACTGTGCCTGTGCATGAAAAAGGAGCTCACCTGATTTTTCGCAGGAAAGGAAGAACACGCCATGGCCTACCGGCCTCTCGCCGACGAAATACGGCCCAAAACCCTGGATGAGGTGGTGGGCCAGAAGCATATTTTAGGAAAGGACGGCCTGCTGCGGATCATCGAGGGGGGCGACATCCCCAACCTGATCTTCTACGGTCCCTCGGGGACGGGAAAGACCACGGTGGCCAACATCATCGCCCAGCGCACCAACCGCCCCCTCCACCGGCTCAACGCCACCACCGCCTCTATTTCTGATATTAAGGACATTATCGCAGATATCGGGACCCTCCTGGCCCCCGACGGAGTGCTGCTGTACCTGGACGAGATCCAGTACTTTAACAAAAAGCAGCAGCAGTCCCTGCTGGAGTTTATGGAGAACGGGAAGATCACCCTCATCGCCTCCACCACCGAGAACCCCTTTTTCTACGTATTCGGGGCGGTGCTCTCCCGGTCCACCGTGTTTGAGTTCAAGCAGATCACCGCCGAGGACGCCCTCCCCGCCATCGACCGGGGGGTGGATCTGCTCAATGAGCGGCTGGGCGGGACCCTTGTGCTGGAGGACGGGGTGCGGGAGCACATCGCCTCCGCCTGCGGCGGGGACATCCGCAAGGCCATGAACGCCCTGGAACTGCTCTCCTCCGCCGCCCGGCGGGAGGACGGGAAGCTGGTGATTTCCTTAGAGGACGCCCAGACGGCGGCCCAGAAATCCGCCATGCGCTACGACCGGGAGGGGGACAACCACTACGACATCGCCTCCGCCCTGATGAAGTCGTTACGGGGGTCCGACCCGGACGCGGCGGTCCACTATTTAGCCCGGCTGCTGGAGGCGGGGGACTTAATTACCGCCATCCGGCGGCTGCTGTGCTCCGCCAGCGAGGACGTGGGGCTGGCCTACCCCCAGGCGGTGCCCATTGTGAAGGCCTGTGTGGACAGCGCTTTGCAGCTGGGCCTGCCAGAGGCCAAGCTCCCCCTGTCCGAGGCGGCCATTCTCCTAGCCACCTGGCCCAAGTCAAACTCCGCCTGCATGGCCATCGACGCGGCCATGGCGGACGTGCGGGCGGGCCGCACCGGGGACATCCCCCGGGAGCTCCAGAACGTCCACGCCGACTCGGCGGGGATGGAGCGGGAGCAGGGGTACCTGTACCCCCACGACTTCCCCGGCCACTGGGTACGCCAGCAGTACCTGCCCAACGAGCTGAAAAACCGGAAATACTACCAGTACGGGGACAACAAGACCGAGCAGGCCGCCCGGCGGTACTGGGAGGAGATCAAGAAGTAGGGGCGGAACTGCCTTCCCCCTTCCTGGGGGAAATGGCCGAAGGGGGTAGGGAGGCACGGCGGAACGCCGTGACGGATGAGGGTGGGCACGTACCGATCACCTGCGCCCCCTCATCCGCCCCAGTGTGCCCACTGGGGCACCTTCCCCCCGGCGGGGGGAAGGCTAAAAATGTCCAAACCCAAGAAAGGAAGGAACGACCCATGGAATCCATTCGCGTCCTGGTGGTGGAGGACGACCAGGACATCAACAATCTGCTGTGCACCATCCTGCGGGACGGGGGCTATGAGAGCCAGGCGGCCTTCTCCGGCAGCGAGGGCCTCTTGTGGGCGGAGCGGGAGAACTTCGACCTGGTGCTGCTGGACCTGATGCTCCCCGGCCTCACCGGCGAGCAGTTCATTGAGAAGATCCGGCCCCTGCGCACCATGCCCATCATCGTCCTGTCCGCCAAGGCGGGACTGGAGGACAAGGTGAACGTGCTGCGCATGGGGGCGGACGACTTCATCCCCAAGCCATTCGACAACCTGGAGGTACTGGCACGGGTGGAGGCCCAGCTGCGGCGGGTGAAGAAGTTCTCCGCGCCCCCCGCCCAGAAGAAGCAGCTCTCCTGCGGGGACCTGCTGCTGGACCGGGACGAGTTCACCGTCACCGCCGGGGGCAGCCCCGTCACCCTCACCGCCCGGGAGTTTGAAATCCTGGCCCTGCTGATGGAGTACCCCAAGAAGGTGTTCACCCGGGAGCAGATCTACCAGCACGTGTGGGGGGAGGACTACTTCGGAGACGACAACACCGTCAACGTCCACATCAGCAACCTGCGCTCCAAGCTGGGCAAGGCCAGCGACCGGGAGTATATCAAGACCGTCTGGGGCATCGGCTTTAAAATGGCGGAGGTGTAAGCCGTGGATATCCATGTGAACGACGTGCTGAAAATGAAAAAGGCCCACCCCTGCGGAAGTCAGGAGTGGCTCGTCCTCCGGGTGGGCATGGATTTCAAGCTCCGCTGCCAGGGCTGCGGCCGGGAGGTCATGCTCCCCCGGAGCAAGGCGGAGAAGAGTGTCCGGAAGGTGTTCCGGGACGGAGCGCCGGTGGAAGTGTAGGTTTTTTGCAGGGGGAGTTTCGCCGCCTGCGGGCGGCGAGCTTCTTTCTGGATGCCCAGAAAGAAGCCAAAGAGGCACCAGGGGGCAAGCGCAGATCGACTTCGGCTGCGCCTCAGCCGATATGACGCTTGTCCCCTGGACCCCCATTTTGCGGGGGGCCGCCAATAAAGAGAGCGTCCCGGTCAACGCAAAGGCGCGGGTGGACATCGATTGGTTTCCCTTCTATCACCGCTGCTGCTGAGGGGTTGGTCACCTTTGGGTGGTGCTCCTCCCGATGGAAAACGCGCCTTTTGGCGTGGCGGGGCTCAAGTTTGGCTCAGAGGGACGGCGTATCCTGAAACGTTGCCCAATTCCCGTAGGGGCGGCACACTGGGCCGCCTGGGGTTTTCAGGTTTTGCATACCTTCTTGCGGCCCTGTAGGGGCGGCCCTTGCGGTCGCCCGTTCATGTGTGAGACGGCGTGTCCGGGAGGCCGCGCCCTACGGAGAACAGAACCGCACGAGAGACGGGCGGCCACATGGGGCCGCCCCTACAGCAAAGAACGAACTGGGAGCGTTGGCTCGGCAAACCCAGGCGCAGGAGTGAAACCGCATCAGCGGCAATTTTTGCAGACCCAGGGCCCGGTGGCCCGGAATGAAACGATGAAAGCCACTCAGATTTTGCGCGCCGAAAATTATTTGCCCAGCCCAAGGGGTAACCCCCGTAATGGGGGACCGGGGGTAAGGCGAATATGAGCGCGGAGCGCTCATCCTGAGCCGTCCCCCGGCGATCCTTTGGTTTCTTTCCCATCGCTGGGAAAGAAACTCGCCGCCCGCACTGCGCCCGCAGGCGCGTTTCGGAGCGCAACCGCCGCGCAGCGGCGGCTCTTAGCGTCCCTCGCAAACATGCTATTTATTTTGTGAAAAGGAAGAAAGGAACAAAAAACCATGCGTTACGACAGCGACATTTTATACCGTCCCCCCGGGGAGTGGAAGAGCTACCTCCTCCAGTGCACCATCGGGTGCTCCTACAACAAGTGCACCTTCTGCGCCATGTACAAGGAGAAGAAATTCCGCATCCGCCCGGTGGAGGAGATTTTGGAGGACATCGACATGGCCCGGGACTACTACGGTCCGGGGCTCAAGCGGGTGTTCCTCATGGACGGGGACGCCGTTATCATGAAGACGGAGGACCTGCTGAAAGTCCTTCACAAGCTGTACGCCACCTTCCCCGCCCTGGAGAAGGTGACCACCTACGCTGGTCCCCGGAGCACCATGGCCAAGAGCCCGGAGGAGCTGCGGGCCATCCGGGAGGCGGGCCTGAACCGGGCCTACCTGGGGGTGGAGAGCGGCAGCGCCGCCGTTTTAAAGGCTATCAACAAGGGGGTCACCGCCGCCCAGATGCTGGAAGCGGGGCAGAAACTGGTGGCCGCCGGCTTTGACCTGTGGGCCATCATCATCATGGGCCTCACCGGCCAGGATGGGGACTGGGAGGAGCACATCCTCTCCACCGCCAAGATGATCAACGAGATGAAGCCCCGGCACCTGTCCGCCATGACCTTCGCCCCCGCCAAGGGCACCCCCCTGGGGGAGGACGTACTGGCCGGCCGCTTCAAGGTGTGCACCCCGGACCAGATTTTAGAGGAGTGCCATCTGCTCATTGAGCACCTGGACGTGGACCCGCTGCACTTCACCAGTAACCACGCCTCCAACTACCTGCCTCTGAAGGGCGGCCTGCCGGAGGACAAGGAGAAGTTCCTGAAGCTGCTAGACGAGGCCCTGGCGGGCAAGATCCGCCTGCGCAAGACCCTGAACCGGGGCATTTAAGCGAAAAAAGAACATCCACCGGAGCAGTCCGGTGGATGTTTTTTGCTTACCAGGGGAACCAGCCGTCGTCCTCCCGGGCGGCCAGCACGTCCAGGGCGCCGTCCAGCAACTCGGCCGCGTCGGCCCGGGTGAGGGTATCGCCCAGGGCGGCGGAGTTGGTCTCCTCCTCCCGCAGCACGCCGGAGGCGGCCAGGTTGGCGGCGGCCTGGCTGGCCCAGTGGGCTCCGGTCCCCTCAGAGGCAAAGACCTCCAAAGGCACGTCGGCCACGTCCAGCAGGTTGTTGAGCATCACGGTGGCCTCCCCCTGGGTGATGGCTTCCTCCGCCCCAAAGACGGGGGCGCCGCTGTCGTCTCTGGAGCCCTGGATCACCCCCGCCGACAGGGCGGAGGAGATACAGCCCTTGGCCCAGGTGGGGATGGCCTCGTCGTCGGAGAAGCCGGTGACCGTCACATACTCCATGGGCTCCAGACCGGCAGTTGCCATGGCCAGGGAGAGGAACTCCGCCCGGGAGACCGTCTGGTCCGGGTCAAAGAAATACTGTCCGTTCCGGTACTCGCCCACGAAGATGCCCTCCTCCGCCAGGCGGAGGGCCGCCTTGTGGGCGGGGCTGCCGTCCAGGTCGGCGTAGTCCACCTTGGTGTCCGGCTTGTCGATCTGGATGGTCACCTTGGCCTCGGGAGAGGTGTTCCCGGCGGAGTCGATGGCCACATAGGTGAAGGAGTCCTTGCCCGTCTTGTTCTCATAGGGGGTGTAGACAAACTGGGCGGAGCCGTCCTCGGAGAGCTCCACACTGCCCCGGGCGGGGGTGTCGGTGAGCTGAAAGGTGAGGGTGTCCCCCTCCCCGTCCACCGCGTCGAAGTAGCCGGTGATGGCCACGTTCCGGTAGGTGGACAGGTCCATGTTCCGGGCGATGGGGGCCTCATTGGCGGCGGTGAGCAGGTAGAGAGTGACGGTGGTGTCCTCCGGCTGGGCGGAGGAGGACGAGAAGGCGGGGGTGAAGGTGAAGCTGGTGGTGGTGACGGTGGGGGCGGGGCTGGACTGGAAGGCCAGCCCGGACAGGGCGGTGGCGTCGATTACCGTGCCGATGGTCAGCGCCTGTCCGCCCAAGGTGAGGGAGCCCGCCCCGGGGTCGGGGAGGGAGGCCAGGGTGATGTGGGACAGCACGGCGTCTGTGCCGGACTCCACCGCAAAGTCCTGGAGGGAGAAGGCGATGGTGTCCCCCACCAGGCCGTTTTTGGTGAAGTCGGCCACGGCGGGGACCTCCTCCTTCTTGTCCCAGAAGAAGGCGGAGGCGGACAGGGGCAGGGCGCAGACCAGCAAGAGGGTCAGCACGGCGGCCAGTCCGCGCCGGAAAAGAGGAAACTGTTTCAAGGGGATGACCTCCTTATTGAATGGATGGGGGAAATGATACAGGAAAAGAAAGGTATGGTTTCCGGCGGGGCGCACTGGGGCGGAACAGGGGCGGCGGGGGTGGAAAAGAGGCGTTTTCCCCACCGCGCTGGTTCTTGTATCCGGGGACGGATCGTGATATAATAAGACGGTTTCCGAGTTTTCCCATACAAAATGGACCATACTACCGATTGAGAGGCTGCTGTTATGACTTACAAGGAAGAATTTATTACCTTTATGGTGCGCTCCGGCGTGCTGACCTTCGGGGACTTCACCACCAAGTCCGGCCGGAAGACCCCCTACTTTGTGAATACCGGCAACTACAAGACCGGCGCCCAGGCCGCCAAGCTGGGCGACTACTACGCCGCCTGCATCCAGGAGCACATGCCCGAGGGCATCACCTGCCTGTTCGGCCCCGCCTACAAGGGCATCCCCCTGGCGGTGTCCGCCGCCGCCTCCCTGTACCGGAACTATGGCCGGGACCTGCCCTACTGCTTCAACCGCAAGGAGGTCAAGGACCACGGCGAGGGGGGCTCCATGGTGGGCTATAAGCCCCAGGACGGGGACGATGTGGCCATCATCGAGGACGTGGTCACCGCCGGCACCGCCGTGCGGGAGTCCATCGAGCTCTTCAAGCACGTGGCCGACGTGAACATGAAGGCCCTCTTTGTCAGCGTGGACCGGATGGAGCGGGGCACCCGGGAGTGCTCCACCCTGGACGAGCTGCGCCAGGACTACGGCATCCAGGTATTCCCCATCGTTACCGTGCGGGAGGTCATCTCCTTCCTCCACAACAATCCCATCGACGGCAAGGTCTACATCGATGACGACATGAAAGCGAAAATGGAGGCCTACCTGGAGGAGTACGGGGCCAAGGGCTGAGCCATAAAATCCCCCGTCCCTCTCGGAGAGCGGAGGGGGGCCTCCGGGGGGAACTGGTGCCCCCCGGAAAACGCGGCGCGCGAACGCGCAGAGCGGTCCCCGCAGGGACCGCCCGCGTTTTGGATGGAGGCCTATCTGGAGGAGTACGGAGCTAAGGGCTGATATATCGAAAATTGGAACTGAAAGGTCCGTGATTTCGCCGTCAGGGATACTCTTTTTGCTCTAATGGGATGTGGTTCCGGACGGCGACCTACTTTGCCCGTGGCGGCAAAGTAGGCAAAACGCCACCGGGGACGGCTCAGGATGAGCGCTTCGCACTCATATTCGCCCACCCTACCCCCTCTGGCCCTGCGGGCCATCTCCCCCTGACAGGGGGAGTCGGCCCCGGGCCCCATTACGGGGGTATCCCTTTGGGTGGGCGGAAAATTTCCGGCGCGCAAAATCGGGCGTGATGGGCCTGAATTCCAACCGGGCCACTGGGCCCTGAGTTTGCAAAATCTGTGGCTGATGCGGTTCCGGAAATGCGCCTGGGGTTCCTAGCCAACGCTCCCGGGCTGTTATCGCCGTAGGGGCTGGTCCAAGACCAGCCCGCCCTGTAGAACTCTGTGTTTTTTGTAGGGGCGGCACACCTGGGCCGCCCGTGAACGATAGAGAAGGGAGGCGCTTCCCATGCCGGACAAGCCCAAACACCGCCACACCGGACACCGGGAGCGGATGAAAGCGGAATTTCTGGCCCGGGGGCTGGAGGGCTGGCCGGACCACCGGGTGTTGGAGCTGCTGCTGTTCTACACCATCCCCCAGGGGGATGTGAACGACCTGGCCCACGAGCTGGTGGAGCGGTTCGGCTCCCTGGCCGGGGTGCTGGACGCCTCGGTGGAGGAGCTGAAGAAGGTGAAGGGCGTGGGGGACCACACGGCGGTCTTTCTTCGGATGCTCCCGGCGGTGCTGGGCCGGTACCAGGGGGCCCGCACCCGGCTCAGCGCCATCATCAACAGCCCGGAGGAGGCCTACGCCTGGCTGGAGCCCTACTTCTTCGGGGCCCGGAACGAGATGGTCTACGTCCTGTGCCTGGACGGCAAGCGGCAGGTGCTGGGGGTGCGGAAGGTGGCCGAGGGCAGTATTGAGCTGGCGGAGGTGAACACCCGGCGCATCGCCGAGGAGGCCATCGGCCTGCGGGCCGCCCAGATCTACGTGGCCCACAACCACGTGAGCAACCTGGCCATCCCCTCCCAGGCGGACTGGCTGACCACCGACACCCTCCGGGGCGCCCTGCGCCCCATTGGCATCGAGCTCATCGACCATCTGGTGTTTGTGGACGGGGATATGGTCTCCCTGAAAGACAGTGAGCACCTCAAAAGTTTACAGTACGTGTAATGTGTGACGGGCATGCTCCTCTCCATTTTCAGTGGAGAGGAGCAAAACCATCTTGCTGGGGAACATTTGTTCTGATATAATAAAAGGAATCCAAACAGAGGGAGGGGCGGAGATGCCCAAATTTGAAGTGGTTTCCGAGTATACGCCCTCCGGCGACCAGCCGGAGGCCATTGAGGCGCTGTCCAACGGCATTGAGATGGGGCTGGACGAGCAGACCCTCCTGGGCGTCACCGGCTCGGGCAAGACCTTCACCATGGCCAAGATCATCGAGAAGGTCCAGCGCCCCACCCTGGTGCTGGCCCACAACAAGACGCTGGCCGCCCAGCTGTGCGCCGAGTTCCGGGAGTTTTTCCCCAACAACGCGGTGGAGTATTTCGTCTCCTACTACGACTACTACCAGCCGGAGGCCTACATCCCCCACACGGACACCTTCATCGAGAAGGACTCCGCCGTCAACGAGGAGATCGACCGGCTGCGCCTGTCTGCCACCGCCTCCCTGCTGGAGCGGCGGGACGTGATCGTGGTGTCCTCCGTGTCCTGCATCTACGGCCTGGGCGAGCCGGAGAACTTTGAGAAGATGATGGTGGCCCTCCGGGTGGGCATGACCATCGAGCGGGACGAGCTTTTGAAGCGCCTGGTGGACATCCGCTATGAGCGCAACGACATCGCCTTTGAGCGCAACATGTTCCGGGTCCGGGGGGACACGGTGGAGGTGTGGCCCGCCTACTGGAAGGACACCGCCATCCGGGTGGAATTCTTCGGGGATGAGATCGACCGCCTCAGCGAGATCAACGTGGTCACCGGTACCCCCATCCGCCGGCTGAACAACATCCCCATCTGGCCGGCCAACCACTATGTCACCCCCAAGGAGAAGATGGACGCCGCCGTCCAGGAGATCTACAAGGAGCTGGAGGAACGGGTGGCCTTTTTCGAGAAGGAGGGCAAGCTCATCGAGGCCCAACGCATCAAGCAGCGCACCATGTACGACATCGAGATGATGCAGGAGCTGGGCTACTGCTCCGGCATCGAGAACTACTCCCGGGTCATCGAGGGCCGGCCGGTGGGGTCGCCCCCCCACACCCTGCTGGACTACTTCCCCAAGGACTTTGTGCTGTTCATTGACGAGAGCCACGTGACCCTTCCCCAGGTGCGGGCCATGTACAACGGGGACCGGGCCCGGAAGACCACCCTGGTGGACTACGGTTTCCGCCTGCCCTGCGCCTTTGACAACCGCCCCCTGAAATTTGAGGAGTTTGAACAGCGCCTCAACCAGGTGGTCTATGTCTCCGCCACCCCCGGCGAGTACGAGCGCACCCGCTCCGGCCAGATTGTGGAGCAGGTCATCCGGCCCACCGGCCTGCTGGACCCCAAGGTGGAGGTCCGCCCGGTGGAGGGCCAGATCGACGA
>CASFKT010000197.1 GCA_949295195.1 uncultured bacterium
TGAGGTGTCCCGGTCCCTGGCCGCCTGTGAGGGCGCGGTGCTGGTGGTGGACTCCACCCAGGGCGTGGAGGCCCAGACCCTGGCCAACACCTACCTGGCCCTGGAGCACGACCTGGAAATTTTACCGGTGTTCAACAAAATCGACCTGCCCGCCGCAGATCCGGCGAAAGCCAAGCAGGAGGTGGAGGACATCATCGGCCTGCCCGCCCTGGATGCCCCGGAGATCTCTGCCAAGATGGGGGTCAACATCCCCGCCGTGCTGGAGGACATCGTTCAGAACGTCCCCGCCCCCACCGGGGACCCGGACGCCCCTCTGAAGGCCCTGATTTTCGACAGCCAGTACGACCCCTATGTGGGCGTCATCGTCTACTTCCGGGTGATGGAGGGCACCCTGAAGAAGGGGATGAGCGTGAAGATGATGGCCTCCGGCGCCTCCTATCAGGTGCTGGACTGCGGCTACCTGCGGCCCCTGGGGATGGACTCCTGCCCGGAGCTCACCGCCGGCGAGGTGGGCGACACCCGGGTGGGCGACACCATCACGGAGGTGGACCGGCCCGCGGCGGAGGCCCTGCCCGGCTACCGCCCCGCCCAGGCCATGGTGTACTGCGGCATCTACACCGAGGACGGCAGTAAATACCCCGACCTGCGGGACGCCCTGGAAAAGCTGCAGCTCAACGACGCATCCCTGTCTTTCGAGCCCGAGTCCTCCATCGCCCTGGGCTTCGGCTTCCGGTGCGGATTTTTGGGCATGCTCCACATGGAGATCATCCAGGAGCGGCTGGAGCGGGAGTTTGACCTGGACCTGGTGACCACCCTGCCCTCCGTCATCTACGAGGTGACCAAGACCGACGGGACGGTGGTCCGGGTGGACAACCCCCACAACTACCCCGATCCGGGTCAGATCGCCGAGGCCCGGGAGCCCTACGCCAAGGTGTCCATCATCTCGCCCCCCGACTACGTGGGCAACATCATGCCCATGTGCCAGGAGCGCCGGGGCATTTTCAAGGACATGCAGTACCTGGACACCAATCTGGTGGAGCTGCACTACTCCATGCCCCTGGGGGAGATCATCTACGACTTCTTCGACGCCCTGAAGGCCCGCACCAAGGGGTACGCCTCCCTGGACTACGAGCTGGAGGGCTATCAGCCCAGCGAGCTGGTGAAGGTGGACCTGCTCCTGAACGGGGACCAGGTGGACGCCCTCTCCTTCATCGCCCACAGGGACAAGGCCTACCCCCGGGCCCGGCGCATCTGCGAGAAGCTCAAGGAGAACATCCCCCGCCAGCTCTTCGAGGTGCCCATCCAGGCGGCCATCGGCGGCAAGATCATCGCCCGGGAGACCGTCAAGGCCATGCGCAAGGACGTGCTGGCCAAGTGCTACGGCGGCGACATCACCCGAAAGAAGAAACTGCTGGAGAAGCAGAAGGAAGGCAAAAAGAAAATGCGGACCTTGGGTACTGTGCAGCTGCCCACTGAAGCATTTATGGCCGTTCTCAAGCTGGACGAGGAGTAAGCAGAGCATTTTCGTTTGCCTTCCTGGGGCCCCACAAAGTGGGGCGGCGCATTGCGCCGTACAAGCGTTTTTGCCGAAGGCAAAAACCTTGGCGGAGGGCGAATTCACTTCGCCTGAGCATTGAAATCATTCCCGGGTACAGGCCCGTTTGGGCAGGCAAAAAGAAGATGCGGACCTTGGGTACCGTACAGCTGCCCACCGAGGCATTTATGGCAGTGCTCAAGCTGGACGAAGAATAAAGCGCGGGCGTTTGTCCGCCGCAAAAAATGGGAGCTGGTGCGCGGAGTGCGCATCAGCTCCCAAATTCTTATATTGGACCGTCCGCCCGGAATCAGGCCCTGGGGTAGGGGGTGGGGTGATTGGTCAGCCCCAGCAGGTAGTCAACGCTGGTGTCAAAGTAGAGGGCCAGCTCCTTTAACACCGGGATCGGGATATTCAGATTTCCCAGCTCATAGTCGGAATGGTGGTCTGGTGGATATGAAGCACCCTCGCCAGATCGGCCTGGGACAAGTTCCGGTCGTCCGGCAGGGTGCGAAGATGGTCCAGCATGGAAAAATCACCTCGAAAGTAAGAACAGGGGCGGCTGATAGCCGCCCCTACAAAATACAGGGGAGCTCCCCCAATTTGCGTAGGGGCTGGACACCGGCCGACCCGCCCGGGAATGGACCGCGGCTTAGGACGGGCGGCCCAGTGTGCCGCCCCTACAGGAAGGGGGCTGCCTACGGCGGGCGGGTGAGGACACCCGCCCCTACGCGGATACAGGGACGTCCCCATTCGTCTCGTAGGGGCCGGTCCCAGACCGGCCCAGTGTGCCGCCCCTGCATAATCCCAGAATTGAGTAGGGGAGCCCCTTGGGGCTCCCGCCAGAAATTGCCTCAGCCAAGAGTCCACCCTCATCCGGCTGGCCGAAGGCCAGCCACCTTCCCCCTACAAGGGGGAAGGCTTGCGGGCGGACACATGGGGCCGCCCCTACGGCGGGAACGGCCCCGGGACGTTGGTTCAGAAGCGGCAGGCGCAGGAATAAAATCGCACCAGTTCCAATTTTCTTCCCGCTCAGGCCCCCAGTGGGGCCGGCCGGAATGCACCCAAGCACTCCTGATTTTGCGCGCCGGAAGTTCTCTACCTGCCTCAAGGGGTAATCCCCGTAAACAGGGGCCCGGGGAAAGGCGACTAGGAGCACCGGAACGGTGCTCCTCTGGAGCCGTCCCCGGCGGCGAAATCTCCTCCTGCGAGCGGCGGAATGATCGAATGAAACCCCGCAGCGAAACGAAGTTTCGCACAAAGTTCTTTTGCCTACTTTTCTTTCAAGAAAAGTAGGTTAATTCTTCAAGCTCTGCATAGGTGCGGGAATCCGTCCGCCCCGGTCCACAAAGGCTTTGGCCGAGAAGGGGTGCACCGGCTGCACCGGGGCGGAGCCCAGCAGGCCGCCGAACTCCACCATATCTCCCACCTGCTTGCCGGGGGCGGGGATGATGCGCACGGCGGTGGTCTTGGAGTTGACCATGCCGATGGCCGCCTCGTCGGCGATAATGGCGGACAGGGTCTCCGCCGGGGTGTCCCCGGGGACGGCGATCATGTCCAGGCCCACCGAGCACACGCAGGTCATGGCCTCCAGCTTGTCCAGGGTGAGGGCCCCGGAGCTGGCGGCGGCAATCATGCCCTCGTCCTCGCTCACCGGGATGAAGGCGCCGGACAGGCCGCCCACGTGGGAGGAGGCCATAACGCCGCCCTTCTTCACCGCGTCGTTGAGCAGGGCCAGGGCGGCGGTGGTGCCGTGGGTGCCGCACACCTCCAGGCCCATCTCCTCCAGGATGCGGGCCACGCTGTCCCCAATGGCGGGGGTGGGGGCCAGGGACAGGTCCACGATGCCGAAGGGGGTGTCCAGCCGGCGGCTGGCCTCCTGGGCCACCAGCTGGCCCATGCGGGTGATGCGGAAGGCGGTCTTTTTGATGGTCTCGGCCACCACGTCGAAGGGCTGCCCCTTCACCCCCTGAAGGGCGTGGTGCACCACGCCGGGGCCGGAGACCCCCACGTTGATGACCTTCTCCGGCTCGCCCACCCCGTGGAAGGCGCCGGCCATGAAGGGGTTGTCCTCCACCGCGTTGCAGAACACCACCAGCTTGGCGCAGCCGAAGCCGCCCAGGCCGGCGGTGCGGCCCGCCAGGTCCTTGATGGTGCGGCCCATAAGGGCCACCGCGTCCATGTCGATGCCCGCCTTGGTGGAGCCCACGTTGACGCTGGCGCACACCAAGTCGGTGGTGGACAGGGCCTCGGGGATGGAGGCGATGAGTTTCCGGTCCGCCTCGGTCATCCCCTTCTGCACCAGGGCGGAGAAGCCGCCGATGAAGTTGACGCCGGTGGTCTTGGCCGCCCGGTCCAGAGCGGCGGCGAAGGGGGCGTAGTTGTCCGTCTCCGCGGCGGCGGCCACCAGGGCGATGGGGGTCACCGAGATGCGCTTGTTGACGATGGGGATGCCGAACTCCTTCTCAATGGCCTCGCCGGTGGACACCAGCTTCTCGGCGTACCGGGTGATTTTATCGTAAATGGCGCCGCAGGCCTGCTTGGGGTCGCTGCGGGCGCAGGACAGCAGGGAGATTCCCATGGTGATGGTGCGCACATCCAGATGCTGCTGGTCGATCATCTG
>CASFKT010000198.1 GCA_949295195.1 uncultured bacterium
GGGTAGTTGCCGTTCATAAAGACCAGGGGGACCCCCCGGTCGATCAGCCGGCGGTACAGGTCCAGGTTGGGGTTGGGCAGGCCGGTCTTGGTCCCCTCCACCAGCACCCCGTCCAGGGAGGTCAGGTCCAGAAGGGTATTGAGCACCTTCCGCTCGTTGGACACCTGGTTCTGGGTGGCAAAGAGCAGGGGGGCGCTGTTGTGGTCGGAGAGGACGTTTTCCACCTCTCGCAAAATGCTGGGGAAGATGTAGTCGCTGATGTAGGTGGTGATGACCGCGATCGAGCGGTGGGGCATGGGGGCCGGCTTGGACCGGTCCCGGATGTGGGAGCCGCTGCCCTGCCGGCGCTCAATCAGCCCCTCCGAGACCAGCAGGGCCAGGGCCTGCCGCACGGTCTGGCGGCTGACCTGAAACTGCTGGCACAGGAGCTGTTCGGTGGGCAGAAGCATGCGCTTTTGGTAGACTCCGTCCAGAATGTCGGTCCGGAGCGAGTCCGCCACCTTCTGATATTTGGGTGCCATGGGACAAGTCCCTCCAGTCGTGGCTTTCAATTAAACCCAGCATAGCATATTTGTCCGCGCTTTTCAATACAATTTTCAGATTTGTCTGGAGAGAAATCTCCGGCCCCGGAGCGAGCGGCCTCTGGACGGGGAGAGGATTGCCCAGGAGTCCCTCACATTTTCTTCTAATTTTTTGTGCTCTTTGTCAAATACGCCGGAGAATAATCCGTCGGAATTTCGAGGTTGTCCATTTTTACAAAGAGTTTTTAACAAAGTATTAACTGAAATTACAAGAAAAAAGCGGGGAAAAAGTAAATAAAAATTGAATTTGTAATAAAAAACGGAACGAAAACAGCAAGTTTACAAAATTGTACTGTTTTTTGACGGCGGTTTTGACATGATTTGTATTGTTTGTTCGGATGAAAACACAAATTATACGAACAAATTATTGACAGCGGGGGGGTTCCGGGAGTATACTTCGGTCAAGAAGTCCGGACAACCTGCAATACAACATGCGAGCGAATCCGGTTCGGGCTTAATCCTGGAAAATCGAAAAAGGAGCGATTCAGAATGAAAAAGAAAGTTCTTGCCCTGACCCTGGGCCTGACGATGGCTCTCTCCCTGGCCGCCTGCGGCGGCAACACCGGTTCTTCCACTTCCGGCGCCGCCTCCGGCTCCGGCGCGGACGCCTCCACCTCCGGCTCCGGCTCCAGCGGCGACCTGATCACCGTGGGCTTCGCTCAGGTGGGCCACGAGTCCGACTGGCGCACCGCCTCCACCAAGTCCGCTGAGGAGGTGTTCAGCGAGGAGAACGGCTATGAGCTGCTCTTCAACGACGCCGACAACGACTCCGCCGTTCAGCTGGAGGCCATCCGCAGCTTCATCCAGCAGGGCGTGGACTACATCATCGTCGACCCCATTGTCTCCACCGGCTGGGACTCCATCCTGACTGAGTGCGAGGACGCGGGCATCCCCGTCATCGTCATCGACCGTACCATTGACGACTCCGACAAGTATGTGTCCTGGGTGGGCTCCGACTTTAAGACCGAGGGTCTCGCCTGCGGCGAGTGGCTGAAGGCCTACGCCGAGGCCAAGGGCATCAGCGAGATCAACGCCCTGGTCATCGAGGGCTCCACCGGTGCCTCCGCCACCATCGGCCGTACCGAGGGCTTCAAGGAGATTGCCGACCGGGAGGGCTGGACCATCCTGGACAGCCAGAACGGCGACTTCACCGAAGCCGGCGGCCAGGAGGTCATGGAGTCCTACTGCCAGAGCTATGCTGGCCAGTTCAACGTGGTCATCTGCCAGAACGATAACGAGGCCTACGGCGCTATGACCGCCATGGACGCCGCCGGCGTGACCTACGGTGTGGACGGCGACGTGATCATCGTCTCCTTCGACTCCAACAAGCCCGCTGTGCAGCACGTTCTGGAGGGCAACATGAACGCCACCTTCGAGTGCAACCCCATGGCCGCCCCCTTCGTGGACGAGGTCATCAAGCAGCTGGAGGCCGGCGAGACTCCTGAGAAGGAGATCTACATGGAGGAGTCCTGGTTCGCCGCCGAGGACATCGTGTCCGAGATCACCGTCAACGGCGAGGCCATGCCTGTCATCCATGTGACCCAGGAGGTTCTGGACGCCCGTCCCTACTAATTCCTCCCAGGTGATATGAGGAGGCCTTTATAGGACCCCAGAGGGAGGACCCCATACAATTCAACGTGGGGTCCTCCCTATTTCATTCTGAATTTTCCGATTTTTAACAGAGGTGACGCGAGATGGAAGACAACATTGTATTGACGATGCGGGGAATCTGCATGACCTTCCCCGGCGTCAAGGCGCTGGACAATGTGGACTTCACCCTGCGCAAGGGGGAGATTCACGCCCTCATGGGGGAGAACGGCGCCGGAAAATCCACCCTGATCAAGTGCCTCACCGGCATCAACGACTTTGAGGCCGGCGAGATCCGGGTGAACGGCGTCGAGGGGCCGGTGAAAAACCACTCCACCCTGGACGCCCAGAAGGTGGGTATTTCCACCGTGTATCAGGAGGTCAACCTGTGTCCCAACCTGAGCGTGGCGGAGAACCTGTACATCGGTCGGGAGCCCATGACCCCCTTCCACACCATCGACCGCCGGACCATGAACAAGAAGGCGGACGAGCTGTGCAAGCGGCTGGGCATCAAGGTGGACGTGACCCAGAACCTGGAGAACTACTCCCTGGCCCTCCAGCAGATGATCGCCATCGCCCGGGCGGTGGACATGGACTGCAAGGCCCTGATTCTGGACGAGCCCACCTCCTCCCTGGACGACAGCGAGGTGGAGAAGCTCTTTAAGATGATGCTCCAGCTGAAGGAGCAGGGGGTGGGCATTGTGTTTGTCACCCACTTCCTGGAGCAGGTGTACGCCGTGTGCGACCGGATCACCGTGCTGCGCAACGGCACCCTGGTGGGCGAGTACCCGGTGGCCGAGCTGCCTCGGGTGAAGCTGGTGGCCGCCATGATGGGCAAGGACTTCGACGACCTGGCCTCCATCAAGCCCGAGGGCTTCGGCGTGGACAAGGACGCCCCCCTGGAGATCTCCGCCCGGGGCCTGAGCCACAAGGGCACCATCAAGCCCTTCGACCTGGACATCCACAAGGGCGAGGTCATCGGTCTCACCGGCCTGCTGGGCTCCGGCCGCAGCGAGCTGGCCCGGTCCATCTACGGCGCCGACAGGGCCCAGACCGGCACCCTGAAGGTGGAGGGCAAGGACGTGAAGATCAACCAGCCCATCGACGCCATGAATCTGGGCATGGGGCTGCTGCCCGACGACCGGAAGGCGGAGGGCATCATCGGCGACCTGTCCGTGCGGGAGAACATCATCCTGGCCCTTCAGGCCAAGCGGGGCATGTTCAAGCAGCTGCCCCGGTCCAAGCAGGAGGAGATCGCCGACCGGTACATCGACCTGCTCCAGATCAAGACTGCCAGCCGGGAGACCCCCATCAAGCAGCTCTCCGGCGGCAACCAGCAGAAGGCCATCCTGGCCCGGTGGCTGGCCACCGACCCCAACTTCCTGATTCTGGACGAGCCCACCCGGGGCATCGACATCGGGACCAAGACCGAAATTCAAAAGCTGATTATCCAGCTGGCCGGCGAGGGAAAGAGCATCATGTTCATCTCCTCCGAGATCGAGGAGATGCTCCGGACCTGCAACCGGATGGCGGTCCTCCGGGACGGCGCCAAGGTGGGCGAGCTGGACGGCGAGCTGACCCAGGAGCGGGTCATGGCCGCCAT
>CASFKT010000199.1 GCA_949295195.1 uncultured bacterium
TGTTTTATACCCTGTGCTGGCTGCTGTTTCTGGCCTTTGCCCTGTTTGGAGCCCCCCTGTTTTTCCGGCTGTCCACCGACGACCCGGTGGTGGCCCGGGCGGGAGTGGAGTACCTCACCATCTGCTGCGGAGCGTCCATCGGCATGTGCATGCAGTTTTTGACCGAGCGGCTGCTCCAGACCACCGGGCACCCCGCGGGCTTTATGATCGTCCAGGGCTCCGGGGCGGTGCTGAATATCGTCCTGGACCCGGTGTTCATCTTCGGCCTGGACATGGGGGTGGCCGGGGCGGCGGTGGCCACGGTGATCGGGCAGATCTCCGGGGCCTGCATCGGCTTTTTCCTGCTGTGGCGCATCCGCCGGGAGTTCTCCGTCTCCTTCCGGGGCTTCCAGCCCAGCGGAGCCCTCTCGGGGGAGATGCTGCGCATCGCCGCCCCCGCCGTGGTCATGCAGTCCCTGTCCAGCTTTATGTCCCTGGGGCTCAATCAGCTGCTTACCCTGTGGTCCCAGACGGGGGTGTTTGTGCTGGGAGTCTACTTCAAGATTCAGACCTTTGTGTTTATGCCCATCTTCGGGGTGAGCAACGGCCTCATCCCCATCCTCAGCTACAACTACGGAGCCAGATCCCCGGGCCGGATCACCCGGTCCATCCGGTTCAGCCTGATGCTGGCGGTGGGGATCGGGCTGGGCGGTTTGGCCCTGCTGAGCCTGGCGGCCTCGCCCCTGCTGCGGTACTGCTTCCAGGCGGGGGCGCAGGCGGCGGCCATGGGGGTCCCCGCCCTGAGGATGACCGCCCTGGCCTTTCCCGTCGCGGCGGTGAGCATTATCCTCTCCGCCTCCTTCCAGTCCCTGGGGCGCAGCACCCTCTCCCTGCTGGTGTCCCTGCTGCGGCAGATCGTCCTGCTGCTGCCCATTGCCGCCCTGTTTCTGTATTTTGCCCCCGGTCAGGTCTGGCTGTCCTTCCTGTGCGCCGAGGTCCTCTCCTGCCTGGCGGCCGTGGCCCTCTACCGGAGGACCATCCGACCCAAGATCCGCGCTCTGGCACAGGGGAGGAGCCAATAGTTCTGTATCTATGTTCAGTGAGGTATTTCTGTGGAGTATATGATTGATTTTGCCGTTTTGGCGCTGATATATGGATTGGTCTTTTTTAGGACGTGGAGAGACAGGGGAGTCGACGTGCTGCTGGTCAACACGTTGCTGTACGGATACCTGGTCTTGGTGCTCTATGTCACCTTGATGCCGGTCATTGCATCCCTGCCCTTTATCTTCCAGCACTCCTATGTGCCGATGAATCTGGTGCCCTTTCTCGATGTTTTGGAGGGACGGGGGGATTTTGCGAGGCAGGTCGTTCTGAATGTGATCATGACCCTGCCCTTTGGCTTCCTGTTCCCGCTGACCGGAAACAGGCGGGGCGGATTCCTCCGAACTGTGTGGTTCTGTTTTTTGATGAGTCTCGGCATTGAACTGCTGCAGCCGCTGATCCATGATTACCGGTCCTCCGATCTCACGGACGTTATCACCAACACAGCGGGAGGCGTGCTGGGGTATGGGTGCTATGCGGCGTTTCGGCCGGTTACATACCGCCTCCTGGCATGTCTGCGCGGGAGAACCGTGAACATCAGGCCGGGCGTATGAGGCCTTGAAAGACAAAAAGAGCCTGCCGCACATGTCCTGTGCGGCAGGCTCTGACTGTGCGGCGGGACGTCACTCCAGCGATTTGGGCCCGAAGCCGTGGGGCAGCAGCTCTGAGAGGGAGGCGGCCTGAAACGCGCCGTCCCCCCGGGCGGCCAGCACCCGCAGGTCTGGGGCGAACTCATAGAGCATCTGGCGGCAGCTTCCGCAGGGCCAGCAGTAGTCCTGTCCCCGGCCCGCGATGGCAAGGGTGGTCCAGTCGTCCCGGTGTCCCTCGCTGACGGCTTTCAGCAGAGCGGTGCGCTCGGCGCAGATGGTGGAGCCGAAGGCGGCGTTTTCCACATTGCAGCCGGTGAACACCGTCCCGTCCCGGCACAGAAGCGCGGCCCCCACGGGAAATTTGGAGTAAGGTACATAGGAAAATTGGTGCATGGCAAAGGCTCGTTTCACCAGTTCCTGGTCGGTCATGGGGCGTCCCTCCTTGAGATGGTCTGTCCCCATTATAGACCGCGGATAAGTACCGCGCAAGGGAAGGCGGGGCTCCCCCGCGCGGATGGGGTCACATGCCCATGGCGTCGGTGAGGGTCTCCACCGCCTCGCTCACATGCTTGGCCGCCTTGTGGGCGGCCCGCTTCACCCGCCGCTGGGAGGGGGCCATGGTCATGCCCAGGGCCGCGCCCGCCGCCGCTCCGGCGGTCAGGCCCAGCATAAATGTGCCAAAACCGTGTCCGTTCATTCCGTGTCTCCTCCTTTTCCGCCGTCCCGCCGGCTTCCGGCGAAAGAGAAATGTGGGAGATCTCACGTCGAAAGCGGGCGCGGCCGGCCTGTGCTTATTCTTTCCCGAAGCGGGGAAAAATCCGTTGCTAAATCCTGTTGCTTCCGCTATAATTTAACGTAGTGCTCTTTGCGCATTTTTTACACATTTGACTACCTTGATTTTACGTTCCAGCCGAGGGCTGGACGACGGAGGAACAAAACCATGAGTCTTTTGATTCAAAATGGCCGGGTGGTGGACCCGGTGAGCGGCACCGTCTCCATTCTGGACCTGTATGTGGAAAATGGCCGGGTGCTCCAGCTGGAGCGGGACATCCGGGCGGAGGCCGATCAGGTCATCGACGCCACCGGAATGGTGGTGTGTCCCGGACTGGTGGATATGCATGTCCATCTCCGGGACCCGGGGCTGACCTATAAAGAGGATATTTTTACCGGCACCGCCGCCGCCGCCCGGGGGGGCGTCACCGCCGTGGCCTGCATGGCCAATACCAAGCCCACGGTGGACACCCCGGAGCAGATCCAGTATATCCGGGAGAAGGCCGCCCAGGCCTGCGGCGTCCACGTGTACCCCATCGGGGCGGTGTCTGTGGGTCTTCAGGGGGGCGAGCTCACCGACGCCGACGCCCTGAAGAAGGCGGGGGCCATCGCCCTGTCCGACGACGGGTGCAATGTGGACAACGCCAATCTGATGCGGGACGCCCTCATCCATGCCAAGCGGCTGGAGCTCCCCGTCCTGTGCCACTGCGAGGACACCTCCATGGTGGCCAACCGGGCGGTGAACGAGGGCAGCGTCTCCCGCCAGCTGTGGATGGAGGGCCGCCCCGCCATCGCCGAAGAGATCATGGTCATGCGGGACGCCATGCTGGCCGAGGAGACCGGGGCCCATGTGCACATTTGTCATATATCCACCGCCAAGGCGGTGGATATCGTGCGCCGGATGAAAAAGCGGGGCGTCGCCCTCACCTGTGAGACCTGTCCCCAGTACTTCACCCTCACCGAGGACGAGGTGCTCACCCAGGGGTCCATGGCCCGGGTGAACCCGCCCCTGCGCACCGCCAAGGACATCAAGGGCATCATCGCCGGGCTGAAGGACGGCACCATTGACGCCATTGCCACCGACCACGCCCCCCACTCCGCCGAAGAGAAGGCCCGCCCCCTGGCCAAGGCCCCCAGCGGCATGATCGGCCTGGAGACCTCTCTGGCCATCACTCTCACCGAGCTCTACCACACTGGGCGGATGAAGCTGCCCGACCTGATCCGGCGGATGACCTACAATCCCGCCTCCATCCTCCGCCTGCCCACCAAGGGGCGGCTGAGCCTGGGCAGCGACGCGGACATCACCATCTTCGACCC
>CASFKT010000200.1 GCA_949295195.1 uncultured bacterium
TCCTGCAGCGCCTGGTACACAGAGGCCAGGATCGCCTTGATCTCCAAATCCCGCTGGTCGCCCAACCGGAATTTTCGGGTGAAGTCCATCTCATCCATCGAAAACACCTCCTAGAAATGGGTATGGAACATTTGTGCTTAGTTTACTCCAAAAAGCGGGCGCTGTAAAGGGCAGAAGGTGAAATTTTAATAAAAATTTAGAAACGTCCGCCCATTCGCCCCGGAAACAAGAAAAGGAAAGGCGTGGTCCCGGAGGGACCGCGCCGCAGATTGTCAAAAAATGATTAGCCAAAGGGTTCGGAGGGAAAGATACTGTGAAAGAAAACCGTCAGGGTTGCCTTTCACGTTCAATCAAACCACTTTTCAGAACGTTTTAACGTTCTGAAAAGTGCTGTCAGCTTGTCGAAAAAGTTTTTTCCACAAGCTGAGGCGCGGCCCCAGAGGGGACCGCGCCTGGGATATGTTAGGATTACACCAGCTTGGCGCCGTTGACCTTGACGCCGGGGCCCATGGTGGAAGCCACCACGCAGCTCTTGATATACTGGCCCTTGGCGGCGGCGGGCTTGGCCTTCACGATGGCGCCCATGAGGGCGTTGAAGTTCTCAGCCAGCTTCTCGGGGCCGAAGGAGACCTTGCCGATGGGGCAGTGGATGATGTTGGTCTTGTCCAGACGATACTCCACCTTACCGGCCTTGATCTCGTTGACGGCCTTGGTCACGTCCATGGTGACGGTGCCGGCCTTGGGGGAGGGCATCAGGCCCTTGGGGCCCAGAACCTTACCCAGACGGCCTACAACGCCCATCATGTCGGGGGTGGCCACGACCACGTCGAAGTCGAACCAGTTCTCCTTCTGGATCTTCTCCACCAGGTCCATCTCGCCCACGTAGTCGGCGCCGGCGGCACGGGCCTCGTCGGCCTTGGCGGCCTTGGCGAAGACCAGCACGCGCTGGGTCTTGCCGGTGCCGTGGGGCAGCACGATGGCGCCGCGGACCTGCTGGTCAGCGTGACGGGAGTCGACGCCCAGCTTCACGTGGAGCTCGACGGTCTCGTCAAACTTGGCGGTGGCGGTCTTCACAACCAGATCCATGGCCTCGTTGGTATCGTACAGAGTATTCTTCTCGATCTTCTTGGCGCTCTCCTGATATTTCTTGCCTCTAAACATTGTTTACACCCTCCTTACTCGCCCACGACGACGCCCATGGAGCGGGCAGTACCGGCGATCATGCTCATGGCGGCCTCGATGCTGGCGGCGTTCAGGTCGGGCATCTTGGTCTCCGCGATCTTGCGCACATCCTCCTTGCTGATGGTGGCCACCTTGGTCTTGTTGGGCACACCGGAGCCGGACTCGATGTTGCAGGCCTTCTTGATCAGCACCGCAGCGGGGGGAGTCTTGGTCACGAAGGTGAAGGAGCGGTCGGCGTACACAGTGATGATGACGGGGATGATCATGCCCACGTCGTTCTTGGTGCGCTCATTGAACTCCTTGGTAAAAGCAGCGATGTTCACGCCGTGCTGGCCCAGGGCGGGGCCGACCGGGGGGGCGGGAGTCGCCTTGCCGGCGGGGATCTGAAGTTTTACATATCCAGTTACTTTCTGTGCCACGAAAGAGCACCTCCATTGAAAAAATGTGGTTGAATAGGACGCTTTGCGTCCGGTTTGGCGGGACGGACGGCGCCGTCCCTCCCACGTCATGCGGCTTGACGCCGCGGGGGAGCCAGCCGGGATCTCTTACCGGCCGATGGGCTCCACCTGGTTCAGCTCCAGCTCTACGGGGGTCTCCCGTCCGAACATGGAGACGACCACCCGGACCTTGCCCCGGTCCAGGTCGACCTCTTCCACGGTGCCCAGGAAGGACTCCAGGGCGCCGTCGGTGATCTTCACACTGTCGCCGGCCTGATAGCCGACCACGATTTCACGCTTCTCCACGCCCAGAGCGGCCACGTCCTCCTCGGACAGGGGGATGGCGTTGTTCCCCTCGCCCAGGAAACCGGTGACGCCCCGGATGTTCCGGATCACGTGCCAGGTCTCGTCGTTCATCACCATCTTGACCAGCACATAGCCGGGGAACACCTTGCGCTCCACTTCCTTGGGACCGTTGTCGGTGATCTCGGTGACCGTCTCCATGGGGATGCTGATCTCATGGATCACATCCTGCAGGTGGCGGTTTTCCACGTACTTCTCGATGGTGGCCTTCACCGTGTTCTCATAGCCGGAGTAGGTATGGACCACATACCAATTCAGATTGTCAGCCATGCCGCTCACCTGACTTTAGGAAAACAGGTGGAACAGCGCCCGAATCAGAGCGCCAGCCACCGCGTCAAACAGCCAGATGAAGATGCCCACGAAGACCACACAGGCAATAACGATCAGGGTGTTGTTGAGGGTCTGCTTTCTGGTGGGCCAGACGACCTTCTTCAACTCGACCTTCAGCTCGTGGAACCAGCGGCCGATGCGGGCAAAGACGCCGGGCTTCTTCTCGGACTTCTTGTCCTTCTTGGCCTTGTCGGCCTTGCTGGAAGCAGGCTGGGTGTTCTGCTCCACTTTTTCGTTCTCAGCCATTCTGACTACCCTTCTTTCCTTTCAGCCGTTCCAGTGGGATCACTTCGTCTCATTGTGGACGGTGTGCTTTCTGCAGAAGGGGCAGTACTTGTTCAGCTCCAGACGGTCAGGGGTATTCTTCTTGTTCTTCATGGTGTTGTAGTTTCTCTGCTTGCACTCAGAGCACCGCAGGGTGATCTTAATGCGCGCGCCGGCTTTGCTTGCCATAGGTTCGGCACCTCCTTATTGTTTTGCGGGGCGCTCCCCGCTTTCACAGCCGCGGCAACGAAAAAACGCCGGACGCGGCCTGCGGCCGAATCCAGCGTCGCACAAGCGCAGAGAGGAACCTCTGCGCAAAGAGACGGTACGGTGGGGTCCGGCCATTGCCTCCCTGTGTTCCGGTCAGCCGGAGGAGGGGGTCGGAGCGCATGACACCGTAAAAATGCGCACGACAAAAAAGCCCCTTTCACAGGTAATTGATACTCTACCACGTTTCCACCGGCCTGTCAAGCACTTTTTTGTCCGGGACAAAATTTTTGAAAACCGGAAACCAAAGGCGGGGAATCTGTGTTATAAAGGGTGAGACGCGTTTCAAAGCAGAAGGGAGGCGGCGGACATTCAGGAGCAGGAGATCATGCAGAGACTGCGCCGGGGGGACCCGGCGGGGCTGGAGGCCCTGATGGACCGGTACACCCCTTACCTGTCGGCCATCGCGGCCCGGGTCCTGCCCGGGCGGCCCCAGGACTGGGAGGAGCTGACGGCCGACGTATTTCTGGCCGCCTGGGAGAACCGGAGGAAGCTCCAGCCGGAGAAGGTGAAGGGGTGGCTGGCGGTGACCATGCGGAACCGGTGCATCAACCGGCTGAGGGCCCTCCGGGAGGAGGAGCTGCCTCTGGAGGAGGACCTCCTCACCCTCTCGGCGGACAGCCCCCAGCGGGCGCTGGAGGACCAGGAGGCCGCCCGGCTGGTGCGGGAGGCCCTGGACGCCCTGGACCGGACGGACCGGGAGCTCTTTGTCCGCCGGTACTATTACGGACAGACCGTGGCCCGGGCGGCGGAGGAAATGGGATTGAACCTGTCCACCGCCAAGAGCCGCCTGCGCCGGGGCCGGGAGAAATTAAAGGAACTGCTGGGAAAGGCGGGGTATGAATTTGAAGCGGATTGACCTATTTCAACTGATGAACGCCTTCCAGGACGAGGAATTTGAGCCC
>CASFKT010000201.1 GCA_949295195.1 uncultured bacterium
CTGCACCCGGAGGCGCAGGAGTTGAGCATGCTCAAGAGGGCGGACAGTCCGCCGAAGCTGGCCCCGTAGCCCACGCTGGTGGGCACCGCGATGACGGGGCAGTCCACCAGCCCGCCGATGACCGAGGCCAGGGCCCCCTCCATCCCCGCCACAGCGACCACGCACCGGGCGGACATGAGGGTGTCCAGGTTGGAAAGCAGCCGGTGTAGCCCGGCTACCCCCACGTCGTACAGGCGGGTGACCTGGTTTCCCATGGCCTCGGCGGTGAGGGCGGCCTCCTCGGCCACCGGCATGTCGCTGGTGCCCCCGGTGGCTACCACGATGTTCCCCAGCCGCTTCTGCTCCCCGGGGTAGGCCAGGCCCAGCCGGGCCTCCGGGTGGTAGTCCAGGGGGACCGTCCGGCCCACCAGGTCCGCCGTTTCCTGGGAAATGCGGGTCACCAGAATGTTCCGGCAGCCCCGCTCCCCCATGGCCCGGGCGATCCCGGAGATCTGCTCCGGGGTCTTGCCCGCCCCGTAGATCACCTCGGCCGCCCCCTGGCGGACGGAGCGGTGGAAATCCACCTTGGCGTAGCCCAGGTCCTCAAAGGGGGCCTCCTTTAACTTTAAAAGGGCGTCCTCCGGGGAGGTGGTTCCATCGGCAACGCCCCGCAGAAGGGCCAAAATGTCGTGTTTGTTGTCCATGCTTGCGCTCCTTTCTCAGGTGGACGGGGTCCGTGGGGCCAGGTCCAGGAGAACGTCAGAAAAATCAGGCTGGAGGGCGGCCCGCAGCTCCGCCTGCTTCTCCAAGGCCAGAGGCAGCTGTTCCTCCGTCACCTGGAGCCGGGCCGCTCCGTGGAAGAGCCGCACCCGGAAGTCCCGGAACCCCAGGGCATGCAGGGCACCTTCCGCCCGCTCCACTTTCTCCAGGTCCTCTTTGGTGATGGGGGTGCCGGTGGGGATGCGGGTGGCCAGACAGGCGTAGGCGGGCTTGTCCCAGGTGAACAGCCCCGCCTCTCTGGAGCGGAGGCGGACCTCGTCCTTGGTGAGGCCGCACTCCCGCAAGGGGGAACGCACCTCCAGCTCCCGGAGGGCCCGCATGCCGGGCCGGTCCCCCGCGTCGTCCGAGGCGTTGGTGCCGTCCAGGAGCACCGTGTATCCGTCCTCCCGGGCGGCTTGACGCAGCCGGGAGAACAGGGCGGTCTTGCAGTGGTAGCACCGCTGGGGACCGTTGGCTGCCACCTCCGGGACGGAAAGAATGTCCGCCTCCACCACCGTCATGGGGACCTCCAGCTCCGAGGCCAGGCGGCGGGCGTCCTCCAGCTCAAACTGGGGCTGGAAGGCGGTCTTCACATAGTAGGCCCGCACATCACAGCCGCACTCCCTGGCCGCCCACAGCAGGAAGGCCGAGTCGGTCCCACCGGAGAAGGCCACGGCGGCCTTTGGAACTAAGGTGAAAAATTCGTTCAAAGTCATAGAAGGAAACTCCTCTCCACAGAAAAAGACGCCTGTTTTCCCCCGCTTCGGCGGGAAAAAGCAGGCGCCTTCGTGACACCAAGTAACAGGAAAAGCAAAAAAATGAAAGACTCAGAGAGCGGAACTCCGGCTTGGCCGGACGGTCCGGCTTCGTGCCGGAATTGTGTGAGCTCCCTGGGACAGTCTTAGTGTAACATCTGGAGTATACTCCAAGTCAAGGGGGAACGGAAAAATTTTTCTCCTCCGCCTTAGGCCTTGTTTGAAAATTGGAAAAGGCCCGCCGTTTGGGTATGTTGACATTTTTCAAACATGGCCTAAAATTATTTCAGCATCCGCCGGGCCCACCGCTCCTTCTGGGGCGTGTAAGGGGGATACCGCAGGGGCATGTCCAGCCGGGTGGAGGTTTTCAAAATTCCCTTTTCATGGCTGAAGGTGAGGAAACTCCGCTTTCCGTGGTAGGCCCCCATGCCGCTGTTCCCCACCCCGCCGAAGGGCAGGCGGGAAGAGGCCAGGTGGAGGATGGTGTCGTTGACGCACCCGCCCCCGAAGGAGAGCTCCCGGAAGACCCGGCGCTCAGCAGTGCGGTCTGAAGTGAACAGATACAGGGCCAGGGGCCTGGGCCGGGCGCGCACAAAGGCGATGGCCTCATCCAGGGAGTCCACGGTGAGCACCGGCAGGATGGGCCCGAATATCTCCTCCTGCATAATTGAGTCCTCCGGGGTCACGCCGTCCAGCACCGTGGGGGCGATGCGCAGCCGCTCCGGGTTGCAGCCGCCCCCCACAACCACCTTCTCCCGGTCCAGGAGAGAGACCAGACGTGTAAAGTGCTTTTGATTTATGATCTTTCCGTAGCCTGGATTTTGAAGGGGGTCTGGGCCATACATGCGGCCAATTTCACGGGCAAGTTCTGACAAGAGATTTTCCTTTACGGACTGGGACACCAGCACATAGTCCGGGGCCACGCATGTCTGGCCGCAGTTGAGGAATTTCCCAAAGACGATCCGCCGGGCGGCCACGGTCAGGTCGGCGGTCTCGTCCACAATGCAGGGGCTCTTGCCCCCCAGCTCCAGGGTGACGGGGGTGAGGTAGGCGGCCGCCTTGGTCATCACCTCCCGGCCCACGGCCACGCTGCCGGTGAAGAAGATGTAGTCGAAGGACTGCTCCAGCAGACACTGGTTCTCCTGCCGCCCACCCTCCACCACGGCGGCGTGCTCCGGTGGGAGGGCCTCCCCGATGAGGGCGGCCAGCACAGCGGAGGTATGGGGGGAGTATGCGGAGGGCTTTACCACCGCGCAGTTTCCCGCCGCCAAGGCCCCGATGAGGGGCTCCAGGGTGAGGAGGACCGGGTAGTTCCAGGGGGAGAGGATGAGTACCACCCCGTAGGGCTCCGGCAGAACGGAGCACCGGCCGGGGAACTGGGCCAGGGAGGGGAGAACCGGCCGGCGGCGGCTCCAGCCCTTCACGTGCCTGCGCACATAGCGCAGCTCGGACAAGGTGAGGCTGATCTCGCACAGAAACGCCTCCATCCGGGACTTGCCCAGGTCGGCCTGGAGGGAGCGGTACAGGTCCTCCTCGTGGTCCAGAATGGCCTGTTCCAGCTTGTCCAGGGCCTGGATGCGGGCCTGGACCGGGAAGGTCCGGCCGGAGAAAAAGTGGGCTCTCTGCTGTTCCAGCAGGGCCTGAATCGCTTGTTCGGTGGGCATAGTGTGCCTCCCTCTAATGGTTTCCCATCTATCTTGCCCCAAAATAAGCGAAAGGTCAAGGAAAATTCCGCCGGAACTGCGGTATAATAGGAGAAAGACAGGAGGGAAAAGGATGGGCAGGCGGTATTGTTTTGAGACGGTGCTGGAAGCGGTGCCGGAGCGGGGCGGGGCCTACGTGCGCTTCCCCTACGACCTGCGGCAGGAGTTCGGCCGGGGCCGGGTGCGGGTGCAGGCGGACTTTGATGGGGTCCCCTACCGGGGCAGCCTGGTCTATATGGGGGTGTTCCGGGAGGACGGGACGCCCTGCCCCATTCTGGGGGTGCGGAAGGACATCCGGGAGCGGCTGGGCAAACAGCCCGGGGACACCGTGACCGTCACCCTGGAGGCTCTGGAGGAATAAATAACAGCCCGCCGCTGAACAGTCTCAGCGGCGGGCTTTACATTTACAGGTCGGTGCGGGGCTTGGCGCTCATCTCCCAGAAGTGGAGCTCATGGAGGGAGCAGGCCCGGAAGATCTCCAGACAGGTCTCCAGACAGGCCCGCTGGCGTTCCGGGCTCAGATCCCGGCAGACCCGGTCGGTAAAGTCCGACCAGTCCCGGCATATGGCCTCATAGCGGTTGCCGGCATAGTCCCGGACAAAAGGCCAGTAGGGAGTGGATTCCGCCTGGGGATAGCGGCGGATGACCTCACCGAAGATCCAGCCGTAGCTGAGCATACAGGGCAGACAGGCCATCATGCACTCGGCGGCCCCCTGTCCGTCCCGGGCGGCGGTGAGCATGCAGTCCACATAGGCGCGATTCTCCGGCCGGAGGGGGAGGGGCTGAATGGCCTCGTCGGTGAGGCGGTAGCGCTTCAGGTAGTAGCGCCGGGTGGCGTCCTCGCTCTCATTGACAAAGGAGAGGAGGGAGTAGTAATTCCGAATCTCCTCCATATCGTGGGAGTGGAGGATGCCCCAGGCGAAGACCTTGGAGTACTCCCGGAGATATAGGCTGTCATCTACGATATAGCCCTTGAAGCACTCCTCGGGAAGAGTGCCGTGGGCCACCCCCTGGACGAATTCCGACTCCAGACAGTCCTGCCAGATGGGCATGCTGTCCTGGATACACTGTTCTAAAAAGGTCATGCAGATGCACCTGCCTTTCCCATTTTTTTGAAGAGCGTTACAGGGAGGGCCAGCAGGATTGCCCCAGTGGCGATGCCCTCCGGCACCTTAGAGGTGAGATGATAGGTGAGGCTGTACGCCCAGGCACCCCAGCCGTCCCAGGCGTTCTGGGAAAAGAATACCACGCCGGAGAGCACATGCCCGGTGAATTTCAGGAAGATGGCCAGGGCCATGCCCAGCAGGATGCTGCGCTTTTGGCTGCCGCCGAAGATCCCGGCGTAGCCCAGACAGGAGAAGCAGACCAGGTGCTCCACAAAGATCTGGGCCCAGTGGACGGGCTGCCAGGTGGGGATGAGAAAGAGGGCCAGGATGCCGGTGATCCACCCGGTGAGAAAGGCCAGCCGGTAGTCGTAGACCACCGCCAGCAGCATCAGGGGCAGCATGGAACCGGCGGTAATGGCACTGCCGGTGGGCAGGGGGATGTAGAGGGAGGCCAGCACCAGAGTCAGGGCGCAGGTGATGCCCCCCAGGGCCAGAGAGCGGGCGTCCAGCCGCACGCCCCGGCACAGCCAGAGGGTGACTGCCAGATAGCCCACGGTAAAAATCCCCGTGACAATGGGAGAGATCATCGCACATACTCCCCCTTGAGATCAAAGAGGTGGTCCATGGGGCCCTGTCCCGCCCCCAGGTCCAGCATGGCCGCCAGAGCTCCGGACAAGTAGGCCTTGGCCCGCTCCACCGCGGTGTCCAGGTCGCAGCCTTTGGCCAGGTTGGAGGCGATGGCGGAGGAGAGGGTGCACCCGGTGCCGTGGGTGTTGGGGTTGTCAATCCTGCGGCCGTGGAACCACTTGCAGGTCCCGTTCCGCCACAGAAGGTCGTTGGCGTCGTTCAGATCGTGGCCACCCTTGCACAAAACGGCGCAGCCGTAGGCCTCCCCGATGGCCTGAGCGGCCTTCTCCATGTCGGCAGGGCCGGAGATGGTCAGGCCGGAGAGAACCTCCGCCTCGGGGATGTTGGGGGTGAGGACGGTGGCCAGGGGGAGCAGCAGCTCCTTCAGGGCGTCCACCGCCTCCTGGGAGATAAGGCGGGAGCCGCTGGTGGCCACCATCACCGGGTCCACCACGATGTTTTTGGCCTTGTACTGCTTCAGCTTGTCCGCAATTACCTCAATGAGGCCGGTGGAGGAGACCATTCCGGTCTTGACCGCGTCGGGAAAGATGTCGGTGAAAATGCAGTCCAGCTGATTGGCCAGAAATTCCGGGGTGGACTCGAGGATGCCGTAGACGCCGGTGGTGTTCTGGGCCGTCAGGGCAGTGACCGCGCTCATGGCGTATACGCCGTTGGCGCTCATGGTCTTGATGTCGGCCTGGATTCCGGCGCCTCCGCTGGAGTCGCTTCCAGCGATCGTCAATGCTGTTTTCATGGGAAAACTCCTTTCTGAATTTT
>CASFKT010000202.1 GCA_949295195.1 uncultured bacterium
AGTGGTCCACCACGGTCATCTTGTTCTGGGTCAGGGTGCCCGTCTTATCCGAGCAGATGACCTGGGCGCAGCCCAGGGTCTCCACGGCGGTGAGCCGCCGGATGACCGCGTTGCGCTTGGACATGTTGGTGACGCCGATGGACAGCACGATGGTGACCACGGCGGCCAGACCCTCGGGGATGGCGGCCACCGCCAGAGAGACGGCTACCATGAAGGTGCTGATGATGGTGTCCAGGTGGAAGTCGCCCGCCCGGAGCAGGCTGAACAGGAAAATAAATACGCAGATGCCCAGCACCAGTACGCTGAGGATCTTGCTCAGCTGGCCCAGCTTCCGCTGCAGGGGGGTCTCGCCCTCCTCCGCCTGGGCCAGGGCGTCGGCGATCTTGCCCATCTCGGTGTCCATGCCGGTGGAACAGACCACCGCACGGCCTCGGCCGTAGACCACGGTGGAGCCCATGTACAGCATGCAGTGCCGGTCGCCCAGGGGGACCTCCTCGTCCGTGACGATGGCGTTTACATCCTTCTCCACCGGGACGCTCTCGCCGGTGAGGGCGGCCTCCTCGGCCTTGATGCTGGCGCTCTCCAGAATGCGGCAGTCGGCGGGGACCGCGTCGCCCGCCTCCAGGATCACAATGTCGCCGGGCACCAGCACGTCGCTGCGCAGCAGGGACATCTTGCCGTCCCGGAGCACCTTGCTGGTGGCGGCGGTCATCTCCTGGAGGGCCTCAATGGCCTTTTCCGCCTTGCTCTCCTGGTACACGCCCAGGACCGCGTTGATGAGCACCACGATCAGGATAATTCGCACAGCTGTTGAATAAAGCGCTGGAGCAGGGTGACCTTTTTCCCCTCCGCCAGCTTGTTGGGGCCGTACTTAACCAGCCGGTCGCCGGCTTCCTGGTGGGATAGGCCGGACGGCGTGGACTTCAGCTCTTCCAGAACCTTTTCTGGGGTTTCCTGGTAGAAATTCATGGCATCGCGTCCTTTCGTGGGTGTGAGGTTCAGAAAAGGGCGTCCGGCCGTCTCCCATCGGCGCAGGACCTAAGACCCAATTTCTAAAGAAGGGTAGAGGCTCATTCCAGTCTCTTTCGGCGAATTGGAGAAAACTCTATCCTTTCGACCTGTTTTATTATACGCTTTACACCAAAAAATGCAAGAGATTTTTCAAAAAGTGCTGTTAAGGATTTGCAAAGAAACAGAGAAGTACGAAATACCCTCCAAAATGAAAGAGTTTATTCAATTTTAGAGGGTGCTTAACTGAGGGAGGACGGCAGGAAGCGGAGAATAAACTGCCTCCGGGCCCTCAGGACCCGGAGGCAGAATAGAACTTACAGTATGTTAGCCAGAAGCTGCTGGACCTGGTGGAGATCGCCGCAGCGCCGGAACAGGAGGGCCTCCAGCTCGGGGGTGGGAGGGATCATGTCCGGCACCATGATGACCTGCATGCCCGCCCGGGAGGCGGAGAGGATGCCGTTGCGGGAGTCCTCCACGGCGATGGTGTGCTCCGGGGCGGTGCCCAGGGCCTGACAGGCCAGGAGGTAGATCTCCGGGTCCGGCTTGCTGTGTTCCACCTGGTCCCCGGTGATGATGGCGGAGAAGTAGGGGCCCAGGCCGGTCATCTCCATCCGCCGCTCCGTCCGGGGGCGGCCGGTGGAGGTGGCCAGAGCGGTGGGAATCCCACGCTCCTTGAGAAAGGCCAGAATCTCCCGGACGCCCGGTTTCATGGGGACGCCCTCTTTCTCCATGCGGGCCTGGGAGTAGGCGGAGCACACCTTCATAAAGGTCTCCTTGGGGAACTCCTCCCCAAACAGCTCCACCATTTTGCGGAAAATGTCCGTCCGGTTCTGGCCCACGAACTCCAGGTAGGCCTCCCCCACCTGGGGCCAGCCCATCTCCCGGCTGACGGTCTTCCAGGTCTGATGGGTGAGCCGCTCGGTGTCGAACAGCACTCCGTCCACGTCAAATACGATGCCTTGAATCTCCAACCGCGTCATACCTTTCCAATGTCGGTGCGGAAGTGCATATCCTGGAAGGAGATGGGCTTGCAGGCGGCGTAGGCCTTGGCGATGGCGTCCTCCAGGTCCTTTCCGGTGGCGGTGACCCCCAGGACACGGCCGCCGGCGGTGAGGACCGCGCCGTCCTCCCCGATCTTGGTGCCCGCGTGGAACACGGTGGCCAGCTTGCCCGCCTCCTCCAGGCCGGAGATGGGGTGGCCGCTCTGGTACTTTACCGGGTAGCCGCCGGAGGCCAGCACGATGCAGCAGGCCGCGCCCTCTTTCCACTTGATTTCCAGCTGGTCCAGGGTGCCGTCCACACAGGCCTGGAAAATGTCCATCAGGTCGGTGTCCAGCATGGACAGGAGGGGCTGAGTCTCCGGGTCGCCGAAGCGGGCGTTGTACTCCACCACCTTGGGGCCGTCTTTGGTGAGCATCAGGCCGAAGTAGATGACCCCCTTGAAGGGCCGGCCCTCCGCCTGCATGGCGGCCACGGTGGGCAGGAAGATCTCCTCCATACACCGCTGGGCGATCTCAGGGGTGTACTTGGGGGAGGGGCAGAAGGCGCCCATGCCGCCGGTGTTGGGGCCCTGGTTGCCGTCATAGGCCCGCTTGTGGTCCTGGGAGGACAGCATGGGGACCAGGTGCTCCCCGTCGCAGAAGGCCAGCACGGTGACCTCGGGGCCCACCATGCACTCCTCGATGACCACGGTGCTGCCGGAGTCGCCGAACTTGTGGCCCTCCATCATCTCCCGCACAGCGGTCTCCGCCTCCTCCACGGTGGAGGCCACCACCACGCCCTTGCCCAGGGCCAAACCGTCCGCCTTCACCACGATGGGGGCCCCCTCGGCGCGCACATAGGCCAGGGCGGCGTCCATATCGGTGAAGGTCTCGTACTTGGCGGTGGGGATGTGGTACTTGCGCATCAGCTCCTTGGAGAAGGCCTTGCTGGCCTCGATGATAGCCGCGTTGGCCCGGGGGCCGAAGGCGGGGATGCCCGCCGCCTCCAGGGCGTCCACCATCCCCAGAGCCAGAGGGTCGTCCGGGGCCACCATGACAAAGTCCATGGCGTTGTCCTTGGCCCACTGCACCATGCCCTCCACATCGGTGGCCTTGATGGGTACGCAGGCGGCCACCTGGGCGATGCCCCCGTTGCCGGGGGCGCAGTATAACTCGGTCACTTTGGGGCTCTGGGCCAGCTTCCAGCAGATGGCGTGCTCACGCCCTCCACCACCAACCACTAAAACTTTCATAATACGCTCCTCTCGAGCGGGCGGCCAGAGACCGCCCCTACAAATAGATTCAGATATGTTGCGGGGTGTGACCACGGAACATATCGCGTTATCCCACGGGCTCTGTAGGGGCGGGTGTCCTCACCCGCCCGCGGGCCGATGAGGACATCGGCCCCTACAGACAGAAAACGGCCTGCCTGTTGTGTTCGTTTAATGATGGAACAGTCTGATCCCGGTAAACGCCATCACCATGTCGTACTTGTTGGCGGTGTCGATGACCTGCTGGTCCCGGATGGAGCCGCCGGGCTGGGCGATGTACTGCACGCCGGACTTCCTTGCCCGCTCCACGTTGTCCCCGAAGGGGAAGAAGGCGTCGGAGCCCACGGTGACCCCGGACATCTGGGCGATCCAGGCGGTTTTTTCCTCGGCGGTGAGCACCTCGGGCTTTACCTTGAAGGTGTTCTGCCACACCCCCTCGGCCAGCACGTCCTCATACTCGTCGGAGATGTACAGGTCGATGGCGTTGTCTCGGTCGGGGCGGCGGATGTTGTCCACGAACTGGAGGCCCAGGACCTTCGGGTGCTGGCGCAGCCACCAGATGTCCGCCTTGTTGCCCGCCAGACGGGTGCAGTGGATGCGGCTCTGCTGGCCGGCCCCCACGCCGATGGTCATGCCGTTCTTCACGTAGCACACGGAGTTGGACTGGGTGTACTTCAGGGTGATGAGGGACAGGAGCATGTCGTGCTTGGCCTGATGGGGCAGCTCCTTGTTCTCGGTGACGATGTTCTGGAGCATCTCCTCGTTGATGTCCAGGCTGTTATAGCCCTGCTCGAAGGTGATGCCGTAGATGTTCCGGCGCTCGATGGGGGCGGGCTCATAGCTGGGGTCGATCTCCACCACGTTGTAGCCCCCCTTGCGCTTGGTCTTTAAAATCTCCAGGGCCTCGTCGGTGTAGCCGGGGGCGATGACGCCGTCGGACACCTCCAGGGCCAGGAAGCGGGCGGTGTCCGCGTCGCACACGTCGCTGAGAGCGGCCCAGTCCCCGAAGGAGCACAGCCGGTCGGCGCGATGGGGGAGAGCTCCCCCTCGGGGGCGAAGTAGATGTGGCGCTCCACGTCGGTGAGGGGCAGACCCAGGGCGGCCCCGGCGGGGGAGACGTGCTTGAAGGAGGCGGCGGCGGGCAGGCCGGTGGCCTTTTTCAGGGCCTTCACCAGCTGCCAGGAGTTGAGGGCATCCATGAAGTTGATGTACCCCGGCTTGCCGTTGAGCACCTTCAGGGGCAGCTCCCCGTTCTCCATGAAGATGCGGGCGGGCTTCTGGTTGGGGTTGCAGCCGTATTTCAGTTCCAGTTCGGTCATGGCAGGTCATCCTTTCT
>CASFKT010000203.1 GCA_949295195.1 uncultured bacterium
CCGCCAAGATCGGCCGGGCCATCATGGACGCGGACATCTTCATCAGCCTGAGCCACTTCAAGGGACACGAGATGACCGGCTTCGGCGGGACCATCAAAAACATCGGCATGGGCTGTGGAAGCCGCCGGGGCAAGATGGAACAGCACGCGGCGGGAAAGCCCAACGTCTCCGCCAAGCGCTGTGTGGGCTGCCGCCAGTGCGCCAAGCAGTGCGCCCAGGATGCCATCTCCTATGGGGAGGACCGGAAGGCCTCCATCGACCACAGCAAGTGCGTGGGCTGCGGCCGGTGCATCGCCTCCTGCAACTTCGATGCCATTTCGGCAAAAAACGACTCGGCAATCCCGGATCTGAACCGGAAGATGGCCGAGTACGCCAAGGCGGTGGTGGACGGGCGGCCCCAGTTCCACATCAGCCTGGTCATTGACGTCTCTCCCTATTGCGACTGCCACGGGGAGAACGACATGGCCATCCTGCCCGATGTGGGCATGTTCGCCTCCTTTGACCCGGTGGCCCTGGACCAGGCCTGCGCCGACGCCTGTCTGAAGCAGGAGCCCATCCCCGGCAGCCTGCTGGACGACAACATGCACGCCGAGGGCTTCTGCGACCACCACGACCACTTCAAGAACACCACCCCGGAGACCGACTGGAAGAGCTGCCTGGAGCACGCCGAGAAGATCGGCCTGGGCAGCCGCAGCTATGAGCTGATCCGCGTATAAATCCCGAAACCAGGCAAGGGCCAGAGGAGCAATCCTCTGGCCTTCAGGCTGTCGAAAAAGTCCAAGGCCTTTTCCGACAGCCTGCAAAAATGCCGGTACTTTTGCGCCGGTGTTCGGCGCAAAAGTCCGCGCTTCGCTTGCCGGAATCCTTGCACAGCAAGGCTCCCGGGGCATTTGATCCCATTCGAGGCGGGCCGCCGCCCCCTCGAGCTCCCCCGCCCGGACTTAGGCAGATTTTATTCTGCGCAGGTTTTTCGACAAACGAATGGCCAGAGGAGCAATCCTCTGGCCATTTCCGGTTCTTCTGATGGACGGCGGGAAGGGGAGAGGCTATGTATTTTCTCCCTCTTTCTCCCCATTTTCTTCTATTTTTCCCCGTTTTTTCACCTTCCCCAGGGGATTGGCCCGGGCGGCCGTGCGTAAATCGTCGTTGTCCACGTGGGTGTAGATCTGGGTGGTGTTCAGGTGGTCGTGGCCCAGCACCTCCTGGAGGGTGCGCACATCCACGCCGTTCTGGAGCATCAGGGTGGCCGCCGTGTGACGCAGCTTGTGGGCGGAGTACTGGGTGCTGTCCAGACCGGCGGCGGCCAGGTGCTTCTTCACCAGCTTGTGAACCGCCGCCCGAGAGATGCGCCGCCGGTTCTGTAAGGTCACAAAGAGGGCGTTCTGGTCCACCAGGGTGAGCATGCTCCGCTCGGTGAGCCAGTCCTCCAGCGCATTCTGACATGCCTCATTGAGAAAGAGCATCCGCTCCTTGTTGCCCTTGCCCAGCACCCGCAGCTGATTGCCCCGCACATCGGTGACGTTCAGCCCCACCAGCTCGGAGATCCGCAGACCGCAGTTTAAAAACAGAGTTAGGATACAGTAATCCCGGGCCTGATTGGCTCCGTCCACGTGGTCCAGAAGGCTTACACTTTCTTCCAAATCCAAGTACCGGGGCAGCGTCTTTTTCAGATGGGGCGAGTCCAGGTCCTGCACGGGATTTTCGGAGAGCAGCTTGGCCTTGTTGGTGAGGTATTTGTAAAAGGAGCGGATGGCGGCCACTTTACGGGCCCGGGCGGAGGCGGCCAGGCCGTGACGCTGGTCCGGGCTGTTGGGATGGACGACCCGGTCCCGGGACAGGTAGTTCATATAGGAGTACACGTCGCTGAGGGTGACAGAGCCCACCAAATCCAAATCCACGTCGTCAATGGAGATCTGATCCAGCGGCGTGTTGCGGGCGACGCGGCCTTTGTCCAGCTTGAGGAAGCGGAAAAAGTTCCGCAGGTCCAGAAAATATTCGTCCACGGTCCGGCGGGAGTGGCCCTGGATGGTCTCGTGGTAGACCAGGAAGTCCCGCAGGATGGGCGGTGCATCAGTGCGATAATCAGTCACAAGTAATGAAATCGTGCAGCAAAAGAAAAGGAGCCGGACCTGGAGCGCCGCAGGCTCCAAGGGCCTGAAATCCGGCAAAACCCGGGAGAGGGGCCATTTTGCCTCCTCTCAGGTCAACAAAATTTTTATTTTGTTGACCAACGTCTCCAAATTCATAGCCGCCCTCCCCGGCGGCTCTTCTGGCTCTCAAGGCTCCTTCCAGCGGCGGACGATTTGTGCCTCCCTTCTCTTTAACATGGTTGGATTGTTTTTCTTATCTTACCACGCTCCCGAAGGTCCTGTCAACGGAAAACCACAGGTGCGCTCTGGAGACAAAACTGCTCCAGCGGCCCGGCCTGTGTCTGTTGGCGCCGTCCGCCGCGCCGCTCTGACGCACTGCCCGCAGTGCGCACAGCCTGCGGTCACCGTTGACTCGATTTGGGTCCGTTCTTTTCTTTCTAATCCGGTTCCCACTCCAGACGGCTGTCTCCAGCCGCTTGTCCGGCCAATTTTCGTGCGTTCCCTTTCCCTTCCCGGGAAAACCTGCTATAATTTCAAAGGACATAACGGAATCGACAGGGGGAATTTTCCATGATCGGCACGGGAACCATCGCCAACGTCCTGGCCATTATAGTGGGCGGCTCACTGGGCCTGCTGGCCAAGGGCGGCCTGAAAGAGCACTACCAGGAGGGTATTTTGAAGGCTCTGGGGCTGGCCACCCTGTTCATCGGGGCCTCGGGGGCTCTGGCGGGGATGCTGACCGCGGAAAACGGCGTCCTCTCCTCCGCCGGCACGGGCAAAACCCTGGCCATGATCCTGGCCCTGGCGCTGGGGGCGCTGGCGGGCGAGTTCATCGACCTGGACCGGCGCATGGAACAGCTGGGGGCCTGGCTGAAAGCCAAGGCCGACCGGGGCGGCGACAGCCAGTTCATCCAGGGCTTTGTCACCGCCTCCCTCACTGTGTGCATCGGAGCGATGGCCATTGTGGGCTCCATCCAGGACGGCCTCACCGGCGATGCGGCCACCCTGTACACCAAATCCATCCTGGACTTTATGATCGTGATGATCTTCGCCTCCATCTACGGCAAGGGGGCCATCTTCTCCGCCCTGCCGGTGGGGGTGCTCCAGGGGGCGGTCACCCTCTGCGCCGGGCTGGTGGCTCCGGTGTTCAGCGATGGGGTCATCGCCAACCTGTCCTTCCTGGGAAATATGCTCATCTTCTGCGTGGGGGTCAACCTGTGCTTCGGCACCAAGTTCAAGGTAGCCAACCTCCTCCCTGCCCTGGTTTTCGGACCGGTGTTTCAGTGGGCGGTGTCCTTCCTTCCGATATAAATTGATGCGTTAACAGAGTCTCTCCGGCCGCTTCGGAGGGGCTCTGTTCTATTTGACGGCGCAAAAATTGAGGCGGCCCCGGACTGGGACCGCCTCTGCAAAAGAAAGGAAAGGAAGATGGTCATCTCAGACCAACGCACTTGCCGATCTGGATGACGACAGTGGGCAATAGGGCGAGCAGGGCGCACAGGCCGATCTGCTCCATGGTAAAGGGGGCCACCTGGAAGAGGCCGCTC
>CASFKT010000204.1 GCA_949295195.1 uncultured bacterium
GGCACATAGTTGAGGATGTCGATGACCCCGTCCAGCACCTCGCCGGCCCCCAGCAGCTCCACCAGCTCACAGGCCCGGTTGACGGCGGGGAGGGTGTTCAGGGGGTCCAGGCCCTTCTCGTACTTGGCGCTGGCCTCGGTGCGCATGCCCAGGGCCAAGGCCGTGCGGCGGATGGTGGTGCCGTCGAAATTGGCGGACTCGAACACCACGTCGGTGGTGTCGGCGACAATCTCGCTGTTCAGGCCGCCCATGATGCCCGCCAGGCCCACCGCGCGGTGCTCGTCGGCGATGACCAGCATGCTGGAGTTGAGCTTGCGCACGTTGCCGTCCAGGGTGGTGAGCTCCTCGCCGTCCTCAGCCCGGCGGACGATGATGTGTCCGCCCTTCACATAGCGGTAGTCAAAGGCGTGCATGGGCTGGCCGTACTCCAGCATCACGTAGTTGGTGATGTCCACGATGTTGTTGATGGGCCGCACCCCCATGGCGCGCAGCCGCTCCCGCATCCACTTGGGGGAGGGGCCGATCTTCACGTTGCGCACCATCCGGGCGGTGTACCGGGGGCACAGGTCACTGGCGGGGGTCTCCACGTCCAGCAGCTCAACCAGGCTGCCCTCACCGCCGCCCTTCACTTCGGGCTCGTGGAGGGTGAGAGGGACGTTGTAAGTGGCCGCCGCCTCCCGGGCCAGTCCGATGACGCTGAGACAGTCGGGGCGGTTGGGGGTGATCTCAAACTCCACCACGTGGTCGTCGGCGCCGATGACGCCCTTGATGTCATCGCCGGGCTTCACGTTCTCCTCCCGGAGGACAAAGATGCCGTCGGGGATGCAGTGGGGGAACTCAGCCTGCTGGGCGTGGAGGTCCTCCAGGGTGCAGATGGTATTGGACTTGGTGTTGTAGGCCACCAGATCCCCGGCGTGGATATTGGAGCAGCCGCACTCCACCTGAGTGGTGGAGACGCCCAGATCCAGGGTCACCTGATAGCGGCCGCAGCCCACAGTCCCGCACTCGGTCACCTGGGCGCACACCACGGGCCCAAACACCTTGTCCCCGGCTTTGATGTCGGCGGGAATGGAGGGCTTATTGGGGTCCAGGGGCTTATAGTCGTTCAGCAGGGCGGCGGTGGTGATGACCGCATAGGGGAAGTCCCGCTCGTCCAGATTCAGCTCCTTCAGGGAGCACAGCATGCCGTTGGATACCTCGCCCCGGAGCTTGCCCTTCTCGATCTTCTTGCCGCCGGGGAGGGTGGACTTGTGCAGAGCCACGGGGACCACGTCCCCCTCGTGGATGTTCCAGGCCCCGGTGACGATCTGGACGGGCTCAGGCTGACCCACGTCCAGCTGGCAGATCCACATGTGGTCGGAATTGGGGTGGCGGACCATGGAGACGATCTGTCCCACCACGACGTTGGAGATCTCCTCCCCCAGGTCGTGGGTGAGTTCCACCTTGGAGCCGGACAGGGTCATGGCCTCGGCAAAGTCTTTGTCATTGGCGTCCACAGAGACGAACTCCTGGAGCCATTTGCGAGATAAGTTCATATATGAAAACTCCCTTACATCAGGTTTTGTAGGGGCCGCTGTCCCCAGCGGCCCGCTGGATATGGCGGATGAACACCGTCGGGCCGATGAGGACATCGGCCCCTACGGTTCTGAGGCGCAGCCTCAGAACTGCTCCAGGAACCGCACGTCGTTCTCGAAGATGAGCCGCAGGTCGGCGATCTTGAACCGGCGCATGGCGGTGCGCTCCAGACCGATGCCGAAGGCCCAGCCGGACCAGACCTCCGGGTCGATGCCCGACATCTTCAGCACCTTGGGGTGGATCATGCCGGCGCCCAGCATCTCGATCCAGCCCTCGCCCTTACAGGTGGGGCAGCCCACGCCGCCGCACTTGTGGCACTGCACGTCCATTTCGCAGGAGGGCTCGGTGAAGGGGAAGTGGTGGGGGCGGAAGCGGGTCTTGGTGCCCTTGCCGTAGAGCTGCTCCACCACCGTGTTCAGGGTGCCCTTCAGGTCGGCCATGGTCACGTTCTTGTCGATGACCATACCCTCCACCTGGTGGAACATGGGGGAGTGGGTGGCGTCCACCTCGTCCTTGCGGTACACCCGGCCGGGGGCGATGATGCGGATGGGCAGCTCCATGGTCTCCATGGCCCGCACCTGCATGGGGGAGGTCTGGCTGCGGAGCATCACCCGGCTGTCCTTGTCAAAGTAGAAGGTGTCCGACCAGTCCCGGGAGGGGTGACCCTCCCCGGCGTTGAGCTTGTCGAAGTTGTACTCGGCCAGCTCTACCTCGGGGCCGTCCAGCACAGTGAAGCCCATGCCGATGAAGATGTCCTTCAGCTCGTCCAGGGCCAGGTACATGGGGTGCTTGTGGCCCAGCTTGAGGGCTTTTCCTGGGATGGTCACGTCCACCGCCTCGGCTGCCAGACGTTCCTCCAGAGCCTTGGCCTCCAGGCGCTTGCCCTGCTCCTCAATGGCGCTCTCCAGGGCGGCGCGCACCTCGTTGGCCAGCTGGCCCATGGCGGGGCGCTCCTCAGGGGAGAGCTTGCCCATCATCTTCAAAACGGCGGTGAGCTCGCCCTTCTTGCCCAGGTACTGCACCCGGAGCCCGTCCAGCTCGGCGGCGGACTGGGCGTTCTCCATGGCCGAGAGGGCCTCGGCCCGGATCTTTGCTAACTGTTCTTTCATACCTTCAAACTCCCTTTTTGAATTGTAGAGAGTGAAGAGTGGAGAGCAGAGAGTGGAGATATGGAATTCGCCGGAGGCGAATGATTTGAAATCCTCCGGCTTCGCCGGACACAATATCTTCACTCTTTACTCTCAACTCTTCACTCTATCCACGAAAAAAGCCCTCCGCCCCAACGATTTCTGGGACGAAAGGCCAGCCTTCCGCGGTACCACCCGCATTCGTATCTTGTAATACGCACTTGTCTCCGGATAACGGCGGAACACCCGTCCCCCTCTCAGGGGCCGCTCCTGGGCGAACCAAGCGGCACAGCTTAGGACGGCTTTCAGCCGGCGGCCGCCCCTCTCTGCAATCTGCAAACCCGCTATTTTCCCAATCTGCGCATTTATGCTGCCCATATTTATATCATACTCCGGCAAAAAATGCAAGCCTGAAATCCCGGCGGAAGGAGCGGACACCGGAGTTTACCGGTTCCAGAGGCAGAAGGGCCGTGGAAGCCTGGGCGGGGGACATCTGCCGCAGTGAGATCCGGACTTAAGGCCGGGAGAAGCGAGTCAACAGCCGCGCCATCGGCTGGGAGACTGTCATCCGTCTCCCGGGGCTGGAGCGGGCGGGGAAGCTGACCTGGAATTTGCAGGCGCTTTTGGATAGGTGTGCCGAAAGAAAAGTAAATTCCCACTAAAATAATAGGAAAATAATGATAGACAAAATCCACCTCATATGGTACAATAGGGACGCTCTGGAGGACAGGACGTCCCCTTTTGAGGTTTGGGACGAGCTGATCCCGGGGAAACTGAACGAGTCAAGCGGCCTTCTGGCCGGGTGCCAATAGAGGAGGAACCAGTTATGCTGGAGCTACAGCACATCAGCTATGAGGTAGAGCAGGACGGCGAGGACAAGGGCATCCTGCGGGACATCAACCTGAAAATCGGCGAGCGGTTTGT
>CASFKT010000205.1 GCA_949295195.1 uncultured bacterium
GTGGGCCCGGAGGATTTTCACAAAGTCCTCGCCGGAGACGGCCAGGGGGGGCAGCTTGGGGAACAGGTAGCTCCCCGCCTCGGTGGTGCGGGCGGTGACCCCGGGGCAGGCCCGGAATTTGGAGAGCAGGGAGTCCCGGATGGCCTGGTGGTCGGCCACCCGCTGTTCCATCCAGCCCTGGGGCTCGGCAAACCAGGAGGCGAACACCGCCTGGCAGTAGCCGGGGGCCCGGAGGGAGACGATGGCCTGGAGCTTCTCCATGCGCTCGATGATGGCGGCGGAGCCGAAGGCCACGCCCAGGCGGTAGCCGCTCAGAGACTCGGTCTTGGAGGGGCCAATGATGGTCACCATGTTGTCGGGCCGCTCTGTCTGGGCGCACAGGTGGGTGTAGGCCCGGCCGTCAAACACCTGGCGGGAGTAGAGCTCGTCCACGATGAGGGTGGCCCCGTACTCTTTGGCCAGAGAGGCGATTTTGACAATCTCCTCCCGGGAGTAGATCACGCCGGTGGGGTTGTTGGGGTTGGAGAACAGGAACAGCTTGACCCCGCTCTGGAAGGCCTGCTCCAGCCCGGTCAGGTCCAGACCGGCCCGGCCCTGGTCCTGGGCGCCGTAGTAGTCCATCTGGATGGGGCACAGCTCGCCCCCGAAAAACTCCACCAGCTTCCGGTTGGCGAAGTAGTCGGGCTCCACGATGGCCACCTTGTCCCCGGGGACCATGTTGGCCCCGATGGCCAGGAACAGGGCGCCCTGGGTGCCGGGGGTGAGGATGATGTTCTCCTCCGGATCGATGGCCGCCCCGGTAAAGGCGGAGATCTTGCGGGCCAGGTCCTCCCGGGTGCCCTTGCCGCCCCGGTACTCGGTGTAGGCCTGATGGCCCCCGATCTTCTCCACGCCGGCCACGAAATCAGCCAGAGTGCCCGGAATGGGGGGGTGGGCGTCCACGTCCCCGTGGGAGAAGTCCACCGGGGTGCCCGACAGCTTCTCGCCCCGCAGCTCCAGCGCCGCCGCCTTCTGGCGGCCCTCCTGGCCCGGGGCGTTGTCACAGCCCAATTTTGCGAATTTTTCCAGCAGCGTATCCATGCCGTTCCGCTCCTTTCCTGTGTTTGATCCGGCCGTTCAAAACGTCCGGTTCTGGTTCTTTTCTACTATACCACAGAGAGACGGTCACGTCCAATTCCCATTTCTTTATCTCGTGTTATCAAAATATTGATACCCCCCGAAGCTCCGCCCCGTGACTTTTTTCAGAATCCGCGGTAAAATGAAGAAAACCAGGAGAGGAGTACCCCCATGCTGATGCTCAAAGAGATGGAATATGTCTACGCGGTGTATGAGGAGCAGAGCTTCTCCAAGGCCGCCCGGAAGCTCTACCTGTCCCAGCCCGCCCTGAGCGCGGCGGTGCGCCGGGCGGAGGCGGAGATCCACACCCCCATCTTCGACCGCAGCACCAACCCCATCCGCCTGACGGCGGCGGGGACCTACTACATCAACGCGGTCAAGCGCATCCTGGACATCCGGCAGGAGATGGAGTCCTATTTTGACGCCCTGGCCGGGGAGTGCCAGGGGAGCGTCCGGGTGGGGGCGGCCTCCTTCTTCTGCGCCCATGTGCTGCCCGATATCGCGGAGGAGTTTCAGCGTCAGTACCCCGCCTGGCGGGCCAGCCTGCTGGAGGTGAACGCCCCCGACCTGTACCCCTGCCTCCAGTCCGGCACCATCGACCTGAGCCTGAGCGTGGAGGCGGCCGACCCCCGCCTGTTCCACTCCACCGTCTGGCACGAGGAGCAGATTCTCCTGGCCGTCCCCGCCGCCTTTTCGGTGAACCAGTGGCTGGAGGAGTTCCAGCTCACCGCCGCCCAGGTGCGGGAGGGGGTCCATCTCCAGGAAAATTTCCCGGCGGTGGATCTGTCCCGCTTCGCCCAGGAGCCCTTCCTGCTGCTCAAGCAGGGAAACGACCTGAACCAGCGGGCGTACAAGCTGTGCCGGAACGCGGGTTTCCGCCCCAAGATCGTCCTGGAGCTGGACCAGCTGCTCACCGCCTGCTGCATCGCCCGGGACGGCAAGGGGTGCACCTTCCTGCGGGACGGCATGGCCCGGTTCCTGGAGGACGGCGGGCGGCTGGTCTACTACAAGCTGGGGGACCCCGCCGCCCACCGGCCGGTGATGCTGGCCTGGCGGAAGTCGGCGGAGCTGTCCCGCCCCGCCAAGGCCCTGCTGGAGTTTCTCACCGGAACACAGTCACAGGCGCAGAAGGACAGGTTCTGACGGAGAAAGTGAGGTACAGATGAAATTCGGCACAAAAATTCTAGCCCTCCTTGCGGCTGTCGTGCTGGCGGGGGGCGGCTTTTCCGCCGGGAGATACGTAGAGGATCAGGAAAATATGCAGATCCGGCAGCAGCGCTGCCGCATGCTGATTGGATTTGCCGTGGATAAGGCGGAGTCTGAGGACCTCCGTGATCCGGACACCATGGAGGCGCTGATCAGCAACGTCTATGCGGCATATTGCTGCTGTGACGAACCCGCCGCCGCCCAACAGCTGCACGACCTCTGGAACACATTGATCTTTGATCCGGAAGCTTACACCGGCGGGGAGGAGGTCCTGGTTGAGGTGCTGCAAGGCGTCGCCCACTCGGTGGGAACGGCCCCCTGACCTGCCCGGGCTGCGGGCTGGGACCGGCGCTTTCCCCTATGAACGCAGACGAGGGATGTCCCGCCATTCCGGCGGCGGACATCCCTCGTTTTTCACGATGCGCCCGGGCGCTGTTATATCAATTGATACAGCAGTCCCTGCTTCTGGGAGTACCACAGGAGCATCCCGTGGTTTCTCCCCGGAATGCGGGTCTGGAGGTCCCACTCCGGGTACTGCTTCACCACCTGGAGGCGGTCCCCGGTGGCGAAGGCCACAAAGGAGACGTAGTCCTCCTTGCGCATGGGGTGGTCCCCGGTGACGTACCAGTCGTTCTCCACCCCCTCCACGGTGAGCTTCTCCTCCTCCCGAGCCTTCCGGGGCTCCAGGGGAGCGAGCTTCCGGCCGCAGCAGGACACCTCCGCCGCACCGGTGCAGAATGTGAGCCCGCCGCACACCGGGCAGGCGTAATAGGTCATCTTTTTCATATTGCCTCCTACCATCTCATTGGGGGCCAGATCCCCCTGGCAGACCGCGCTCCCATTTGCTCACCGCCTTGTCGGTGACCCCCAGGGCCTCCGCCAGCTCCCGCTGTGTCAGGCCGGCCTCCCGGCGCAGCGCCCGGATCAGGCTCCCCAGCTTTGTGTTGTCCATCTTGAAATCCCCCCTCGTTCCCTGACAGCATACCAGAAAACCGCCCCCGCCGCAAGAAACGCTCCGTAGAGTTTTTCCCCTCCTCAGTCCAGCAGGGCGGCCAGCTCCTCCAGCCCCCGGGCCATCTGCTCCGGGTCCAGGGCCGGGTAGTTGACGATCAGCGTGTGGGGCGGCGCGCTGCCCTCCCGGTGCTGGTAGTCGGTCAAAAAGGACAGGCGGACGCCGCGCTCCGCCGCCAGCCCGGCCAGCTCCCGGTCGGGCCGGTGGGTCTCCAGCTCCAACAGGAAATGGAGCCCGGCCTCCTCCCTTAAAATCCGGCACCGCCCCGCCAGGGGGCTGGCCTGGATGGCCGCCGCCACCCGGTCCCGCCGGTCCCGGTAAAAGACCCGCATCCGGCTCAGGTGGGCGTCGAAGTACCCCTCGCTCAAAAAGAGGGCCAGGGTGTACTGCTCAATGGCCGGGACGGTGCAGGAGTAGAAGTCCAGCCGCTCCCGGTAGCGCTCCAGCAGGGCGGGGGGGAGCACCAGATAGCCGATGCGCAGGGAGGGGGCCAGGGAGCGGGAGAAGGTGTTCATGTAGATGACCCGCCCACTCTGGTCGATGCTCTGCATGGGGGGGATGGGGCGGCCGGAGAAGCGGAACTCGCTGTCGTAGTCGTCCTCGATCAGGTACCGGTCCCCCGCCTGGGCCCACCGGAGCATGGCCTGCCGCCGGGAGATGGGGGTGACCGCCCCGGTGGGAAACTGGTGGTTTGGGGAGAGGTGGAGCACCTGGACGCCGCTTCCCTCCAGCGCCTCCGGCGGTACCCCCGCCCCGTCCACCGGGAGGAAGCGGCACTGGGCCTCGTTGAGGGTATAGACCCGCCCCGCCTTGGAGTAGCCCGGGTCCTCCAGGCCGTAGACCCGCTCCCGCCCCAGCAGCTGGACCAGCAGGTTGTACAGGTACTCCGTCCCCGCCCCCACCACGATCTGCTCAGGGGAGACCTGGATGCCCCGCAGCTCGTAGAGGTGCCGGGCCAGGGCCCGGCGCAGCTCGGGCACCCCGCTGTGGGGGATGGCCCGCAGCAGGGCGGGGCCCCGCTCGGTGAGCACCCGGCGGGTCAGCTTGGCCCACACGGAGAAGGGAAAGCCCTCGATGCCGCTCCCCACCCCCCGCAGGTCCAGGAGCCAGCGGCGCTCCGGCACCGTCTGGACCGGGGCCGGAGGGGGAGGGGGGCTCTGCCGGGTCTCCACCTGGGCCACATAGCAGCCCGACCGCTCCCTTGAGGTCAGGTAGCCCTCCGCCAGCAGCTGGGCGTAGGCGTTCTCCACCGTCACCACCGCCGTCCCCAGGTGGGCGGCCAGGGCCCGCTTGGAGGGCAGCTTTTCCCCCGCCGCCAGGCGGCCGGACAGGATGTCCCCCTTGATGCAGCGGTACAGATAGTCATAGCGGGGCAGGTCCCCCCGCCGCTCTAAGTCATAGGTCAGCATGGGCGCTCCTTTCTGGTCCTATCAAAGAATATTATTTTGATACTTTCTTTGAGGCCAGTTATCATTAAAATACAGGACAGAACAGATGTCAATCCCCGGCCGGGACGGCATGAAAGGAGAATCCCTATGACCGATCAAAAGCTGAGAAAACTGGTTATGGCGGCCCTGTTTGCCGCCCTGACCACAGTGATGACCATGGTGATCCGCATCCCGTCCCCCATGTCCGGCTATGTGAATCTGGGGGACTGCGCGGTCCTCCTGTCCGCCTGGATTCTGGGCCCCGGACTGGGCTGCGCGGCGGCCGGGATCGGCTCCATGCTGGCCGATCTGCTGGGCTACCCCCTGTACGCGCCGGGGACCCTGGTGGTGAAGGGGCTGATGGCCCTGGCGGCCGGCCTGCTGTTCCGCCGGCTCCGCCGGGGGGGGGAGCTCCCACGCCCTCCCCGCTCTGCTGGCCAGCGGCGCGGCGGGGGAGGCTGTGATGGTGGCGGGCTACTTCCTCTATGAGGCCGCCCCCGTCCCGGTGGGCCTGGGGCTGGGGGCCCTGGCCAACGTCCCCTTCAACCTGGTGCAGGGGGTGTTCGGACTGGTGTCCGCCGGAGCCGTCTATCTGGCCCTGTTCCGCGCCCGGGCGCTGGCCCGCCTGTAAGCGGCTCGGTTTACGCCGCCCGCCTGTCTGGTTTCAGACAGGCGGGCGGCGTTTTTTGATTTGAAGGGGGAGGCTTCGCCGCGCAGAGGGGCGGACGGGAAAAAACTCCGGCCAAACCCGGGCGCGGCGCGCTTTTTCGTTGCTTTTTATGGCGGTTTGGTGTAAACTAAGGCGAACCAATTTTTTCATGCCAGTCCAGAAAGGAGCGCGTGACCATGGACGACAAGGTGAGGGAACTGCTGGACCGGGTGCGGGACACCGCGGTGGGCGCCGCGGACGCGGCCAATCAGACCGCCCGGGCGGCCGGGAAGAAGGCCGGCCAGATGGTGGATGTGGCCAAGCTGAACGTACAGCTCTTTGACCTGAACGGAGAATTCAACGACGTACTGCGCCAGCTGGGCCAGGTGATGTACGACACCCACCGGGGTCAGGCGGAGGACGGAGAGCAGATCACCGCCCTGCTGGACCGGGCCGACGAGCTCAGCGAAAAGACCGCCGAGCTGAAGGACCGCATCGCCGCCCTGCGCCAGGCCAAGACCTGCCCCGCCTGCGGCGCGGCGTGCGGCCGGGACGACCAGTTCTGCCGCCGGTGCGGCGGAAGCCTGTAAAGGAGCGACCAATGGAATTTACCATGGAGCAATACCGGGAGAGCGCCGGCTTCCTGCGGGAGCGGCTGGGGGACTTCGCACCGAAGATCGCCATGGTGCTGGGCTCCGGCCTGGGCTACCTGGGAGATCAGGTGGAGCGCCCCATTTTTGTGGACTACCGGGACATCCCCCACTTCAAGGCCTCCACCGCCCCCGGACACAAGGGGCGGCTGGTGTTCGGCTTCCTGGAGGGACAGCCGGTGGCCGTGATGCAGGGGCGGATGCACCACTACGAGGGATACTCCTATGAGGAGGTCACCTACGCGGTGCGGGTGCTCCGGCTGCTGGGATGTGACACCCTGGTGGTCACCAACGCCGCCGGCTGCGTCAACACCAGCTGGCAGGCGGGGGACCTGATGCTCATTACCGACCACATCAAGCTATTCTCCGTCTCCCCCCTGCGGGGAGAGAACCTGCCCGAGTTCGGGACCCGCTTCCCGGACGCCTCCCGCCTGTACACCCCACGGCTCCAGGAGCTGGCCCGGGAGACGGCGGCGGAGCTGGGCATCCCCCTGCGGGAGGGGGTCTACTTCTACTGCTACGGCCCCCAGTACGAGACCCCC
>CASFKT010000206.1 GCA_949295195.1 uncultured bacterium
AGAAATTAAAGGAACTGCTGGGAAAGGCGGGGTATGAATTTGAAGCGGATTGACCTATTTCAACTGATGAACGCCTTCCAGGACGAGGAATTTGAGCCCAAGGAGGAGTGCTTTGTGGACGAGAACAAGGTAAAAGAGACCGTGCTGGCCCAGGTGCGGCAGAAAAAACGGAAGGGACGAACGGTTCTGGTGCTGGCGGCGGCCCTGGCCGCCTGTCTGGCCCTGGCCGGGTGGACCTATGGAGAGCGGATCTATCAGTTTATCTCCGGGTCTCAGGTGACCATCAGCGGGAGTGCCGGAATGGGGTCTGGGACGATCACCATGTCGGACGGCCTGGACGAGAACGGGGATCCCACTATTATTTCCCTGGAGGACGGACGGCTGTGGTTTGTGGCCGGAGGCCAGCGGGTGGACGTCACCGACCAGGTGGATGAGGAGACCCCATATGTCTACACGGTCACCGATGAGGAGAACAACCTCCACTATATTATTGTGGGAGGGACCCCGGAAGACTACGGCTGGTTTGAGGGAGTCCAATTTCCCGATGGCAGCGGCGGCGGGAGCGGCGTCACTCACAGCCGGACCGACCTTCCGACCGGGACCGAAGATCCCGTGTGGCTGACCGCAGGCAAGGAACAGGTCCAGGAGCTGTGGAAGGAACAATACCAATAAAGCATGGCAGGGCGCGGGGGACCGCGCCCTGTTTTTGTACACGGGCGGGCGGCCCGGTGTGCCGCCCCTACGGCGAAACCAGAAGCGGTTGCGTTCTTCTTTTCGTAGAGGCCGGACACTGGCCGGTCCGCAGATGTACGCGGCGCGTCCAGGAGGCCGCGCCCTACGGCCCAGCACCAGCTGCCACCTGCTCGGCCAAGGCAGGCGCGGGAGTGGAATCGCACCACCCCTAATTTTTGCAAACCCAGGGCCCAGTGGCCCGGAAGTGATAGGTACCAGCCACTCAGATTTTGCGCGCCGGAAATTTTGCAATTCTTAACAGGTACGCGTCCCCCGTAACGGGGTCCGGGGAAAGGCGACTATGAGCACGAAGTGCTCATCGGAGCCGTCCCCGGCGGCGTTTTGGTGACTTTGCCGCCGCGGGCAAAGTCACTCGCCGCCCGCAGGCGGCGAAACTCCCCCCGTGAGAAAAACCGCTCCACCTTGTTTTAAAAGAAAAACCCTGCTACAATACGTAAGACGAAATCCAAATAGGGAGGGGGAGAGACCATGGAACAGTACCGCTTGGTGGCCACGCCCGAGGGCCCCATCACCTACCGCCTGGTGAAAAAGCGGGTGAAAAACCTGAACCTCCGTCTGGACCGGGCGGGGGAAGTGGTCCTCTCCGTCCCCCTGCGGTGCCCGGCGGAGCGGGCGGACGCCTTTGTAATCGAGAAAAGCGGCTGGATTGTGGGCCACCTCCCACGGCCGGAGGAGGCCCCGCCCCTGCTGCCGGAGCCGGACCGGAGGGAGTGCGACCGCCTGCTGTGGGAGGCCGTCCTGCGGGTCTACCCCCTGGTAGCCGGAAACGGCGTGCCGATGCCCCAGATAAAACTGCGGAAGATGAAAAGCCAGTGGGGCAACTGCCACTACCGGCAGGGGTACATCACCCTGAACACCGCCCTGGCCCGCTGTCCGGAATTTCTGAGAGACTATGTGGCCCTCCACGAGCTGGTCCACTTCCTCCACCACGACCACGGCCCCGGCTTCTACGCCGCCATGGACGCAAGGATGCCGGACTGGCGGAAACGGCGGCAGGAATTGAAGCAATATGCTCAGGCTCTTGTTCTGTAAAGAAAATTGACTTGACAGGAACCCCGCTCCCATCTCGATGGAGAGCGGGGTTTTGCATTTCTTAAATTTATCGAAAAACAATAAAAATATATTGACAAACAGTTTTTGCCGTGTTATTCTGCGGTCAAGATAAAGGGGGAGTTTTCCATGGAACAGACGAATGTGCAGAAGTTGGCGAAGGTATTGAATGTTCTGGTGACCATCACTTTTGCGGCAAATATTTTGGCGCTCATTTTGATTCCCGGACTTTTGGCCCACGACCCCTACAATTTGATCGACGGGGCAAGGGATTTTCTGGACTCTGTCGTCTATGCGGGTGAGGACGACATTGTCTTTGCCGGAGTGTTCGCCGTGGTGTTCGGATGGATCTTTGTGTGGATGGACCCTGTGACCTTTCAGCTGGGCGGGAGCCTGTTCCTCCTGTTCTGTGGTCTGTGCTCCGCCTGTATGCTGCGGCAGGCCCATTGGATTTTGAATACCATTCAGGAGGGAAATCCCTTCCAGATGCGGAATGCCAAGTCTATGAATCGGGCGGCTCTGTGCTGCTGGGGGATCAGCGGGGCTGCGCTGATCCGATTTCTATGGGAGATGTTTACCTTGAAAAATATGGCGCCCCTGTTTACCTACAATGCACTGGCCATTCCGGTGTTTTTCATGGGCGGCCTGCTGTTCCTGGTCATGTCCGCCCTGTTCCGCCAGGCGGCGGAGCTCCAGGAGGACCAGGACTTGACCATCTGAGGGGGCGGGAGAACATGGGAATTGTGGTAAATCTGGATGTGATGATGGCCAAGCGGAAGATATCCCTGGGGGAACTGGCCCAGAAGGTGGACATCACCATGGCAAACCTGTCCATTTTGAAGAACAACAAGGCCCGAGCGGTGCGCTTCTCCACCCTGGAGGCCATCTGCAAGGCCCTGGACTGCCAGCCGGGGGATATTTTGGAGTACGTGCCTGACGGGGAGGAGAAGTAAGGAATGGTGGAGTGGGTTGTGGTGCCGGTGGCACTGATCATTTTGGTGGGAGAGTATTCTGCGGTGCTGTGGCTGCCCGCCCTGGCGGCCTCGATCTGGCTGGTGGTCAAAGAGCCAAGATCCAGAAAGGTGCTCCTGCCGCTGGCGGCGGGCTGTCTAGTGTGCATGCTCACCCTGTGGGGAGGACCTAAGCTCGCGGAGGCCTATAACCTCCGCCTGCGCAGCTGGCTGACTACCGGCCCGCTCTGCCTGCTGGTTCTGCTGTTCCTGGTCCTGCTGGTGGTAACCGCCTGGTATGGCGGGCGGCATATCTCCAGACGCTGGCTCAGGCGGCTGGTCAAGGCTGGGGCTGCGCTGTCTGTGTATTCGGTGCTGCTCTGGGGACTTTTTTTCACCCTGCTGACCGCCCGGCCGGAAACGGTAGGGGATTGGAGGGGCCAGAAAGTGGTCATGCAGGAGCTTACCTGGATGGAGACCACCTATAGCTACTACGCCTACAACGGCCCATTCCTGCTGGGTGAGAGCCTGGGCTGGTCCGAGGAGCCCTGGGGAGAGGACCTGGGCTGACAGGCGGGGATCATTTTGAAGTGGATGCCTGACGAGGAGACGTGAGTATATGGGCGAAAATGTACTTCAGCTTCTGGTCTATGCCCTTCTCCTGGGGATTACGCTGTTTTTAGCGGCTGTCCCGGCCATTTTAGTGGGGGCGTGGCGGCAGCGGCCATTTCCCTGGAAAATATTCTTTCTGACGCTGTGCCTGATGGCGGGGTATGCCGCCTGGATTTGGGGACACCCCTGGGTGACCTGCCAAAAAGATCTGGAGAAGCCTGTGACCCAGGAACAGCGGGAGAA
>CASFKT010000207.1 GCA_949295195.1 uncultured bacterium
CCGTAGACGATGGCCTCCATGGGGATGGCCTTGGACAGGTCCCGGATCTGGGCGAACTTCAGCTCGAAGGAGGCGGTGGCCCCCTCCACCCCCAGCTTTTTCAGCTCCTTGAGGGTCTGGCTGTTGTACACCCCGATGCCGAAGTCGCTGCGGACCTGGAAGCCCAGCTCCCTGGCCCGGCGCACCCCGTCCAGGGTGCCCGCCAGGGCCTCCTGCACCCCCAGCTCCTTGACGGCATTCAGCTGCTGCTCCAGCTGGGGCAGCTCCCGGTCCCAGCAGATGCGGGGGAGCTGGACGGACACGGCCACCCCCGCCTCCTGACAGCGTCGCACTGCGTCGGGGCAGGCCGCCCCCTCGTCGCAGGGGATGTAGATCCGCTCCGGCTTCAGGGCCAGCAGCTCCGGGGTGATCTGCTCGCAGCGGCGCACCGACACCGTGAGGGCGGGGGGCGCCTTGGGGTTCTCATACCGCACTCCGGGGTGGTACTCTCCGCTTTTCCGCTCTGGCGGGCGGGCGCGCTCCTGGGAGAGCTTCTCCAGCACCTGCCGCCGCAGGGCGTTCAGGGCGGACAGTGGGAGGGAAAGGCCCTCGTCCACCCGGGCGGTGGCCTTCTCACAGTGGAACGGGGTGCCGCCGGTGCGGCCCAGCTGGCCCTCCACCTTCTCCCGGGTGAGGGGGACGTTCACCGCTGTCTCGGGCACCGGCCCCTCCACCTGGACCACCCGGCCCTGGACGTCCTCCGCCGCCACCTGGGCGGGCTCTCCGGCCTGAATCCAGGCGTACAGCCGCACGGGGGTCTTGCGGTTCTCCCCGCTCTCATAGGTGGTGCGGGCCTGGGCAAAGAGCTCTCTGGGGTCCTCCCCCTCCTGGCGGGTGCCGAACATGTCGGGCCCCTTCTGGTCCAGGAAGTAGCCCTGAGTAAAACCCTGGCGGGAGAAGGCGGCCTCCAGCTGCCGCAGCTCCTCCGCCGTGGGCTCCCGCCCCTCCCGGAGGGCGTCGGCGTACACCCGGGTGACGATGGCCACGTACTCGGGGCGCTTCATGCGGCCCTCCAGCTTCAGGCAGGCCACCCCCATGTCCTCCAGCTCCTTCAGATAGCCCACCAGGGACATGTCCTTCAGGGAGAGGGGGTACTCGTCCGCCCGCTTGCCCCAGCCGTATTTCAGCCGGCAGGGCTGGGCGCACAGGCCGCGGTTGCCGCTGCGGCCCCCGATCATGGAGGACAGATAGCACTGGCCCGAGTAGCACATGCACAGCGCCCCGTGGCCGAACACCTCGATCTCAATGGGGGAATTTTGGCAGATATATGCAATCTGGTCCCGGCTCAGCTCCCGGGACAGGACCGCCCGGGTCATCCCCAGGTCGGCGCACTCCTTCACCCCGTCCAGAGAGTGGACAGTCATCTGGGTGGAGGCGTGGAGGTGGACGTCCGGGGCCACCTGCCGCAGCATCCGGGCCACCCCCAGATCCTGGACGATAACCGCGTCCACCCCCATCTCGCTGATCTCGGCGGCCACCTGTGCCGCCTTGGGGAGCTCCCGGTCGGTGAGCAGGGTGTTCAGGGTGAGATGTACCTTGGTATCCCGGAGATGGCAGTAAGAAACCGCCGCCGCAGCCTCCTCCCGGGTGAAGTTCTTGGCGTTGCGGCGGGCGTTAAAATCGCCGTAGCCCAGATAGACGGCGCCGGTGCCGTTCTGGACCGCGGCCTGGACCGACTCCATGGAGCCGGCGGGAGCGAGCAGCTCCAGCATGGGACAAGCCTTCCTTTCCTGAAATTTCACCGGGCGGAGCGGGAAATTCCGCTCCGCCTGGCTGGGTTATCCTTTGTGATTCTGGAGCTTGAAGATCTCACGCTTGGACTCGGACAGCTCCATTTTCAGCTTGGCGTTCTCGTCCAGACCCTCTTTAATCTGGCGGCGCAGATTTTCACTGGCCTCCTGCTCCTTCAAAAACTGGTCCGCGATGTTCATGGCGGCCAGCACCGCGGCGTCGGACCGGCCCAGTCGGGCCCCGTTCATCACGTCCCGCACCTGACTGTCCACCAGGGCGGCACAGCGCTTCACATAGTCCTCGCCCTCCTCGGCCACCATGGTGTACTCCTGACCCGCGATGGAAACGGTGATCTTGTTTTTCATCCGAAATCCCCTCCAACAAGCCTTGTATTTGTCCGGTTTTCCGGCCATCCGGCCGGAATTTCCCGCAGAGACATAGTAATATGGACATTATAGCATAGTTCCCAATGTTTGAGAAATAAATTTACCATGAATTTTTTATGTCGACGGGGAATTTTTTCACGGAAGTGTCAAGGAGGATCGGTCATCTACCGGCAGGAACTTCGCCGCCTGCGGGCGGCGAGTGACTTTGCCCACGGCGGCAAAGTCACCAAAACGCCGCCGGGGACGGCTCCAGAGGAGCACCGTTCCGGTGCTCCTAGTCGCCTTTCCCCGGACCCCATTACGGGGGTTACCCCTTGGAGTAGTCATAAAATTTCCGGCGCGCAAAATCTGAGTGAGTGCCTAACTCCCCGCCGGGCCACTGGGCCCTGGGTTTGTGAAAAATTGGGGCAGGCGCGGTTCCACAACCGCGCCTGGCTTTGCCGAACCAACGGTACAGGGTCCGTTGACGACGGGAGGCCCAAGGGCCTCCCCTACCCAAACCACGAGAGGTATTCTTAAACCCCGTAGGGGAGGGGCTCGCCCCTCCCGTCGTTCTTCGGAGACGGTCCAGTTTCCGCCGTAGGGGCGGCTCTTGCAGCCGCCCGCCTTCCCCCTTCTAGGGGGAAGGTGCCGAGCGCAGCGAGGCGGATGAGGGTGGGCTCTTGAACGGCATCTCTTAGGCCGCAAGAAAGTCCTCCCGCAAAGCCTCCCTTGTCAAAGGGGGGTGCGAAGCGGCGGGGGGATTCTCCCTCCCAAAGAACATTCACGGCGTGCCTCTTTTTCTCTCTGTAGGGGCGCACACTGTGCGCCCGCGGGCCGCCGAGATCGTCGGCCCCTACAACAAAACCGGAAGCTCTCCTTGAATTTCGTAGGGGCGGCACACTGGGCCGCCCAAAAACAAAGGCGGGACAGCCGACAGCCATCCCGCCTATATCGAACGCACGCCTTTACGCCAGGGAAAACGCCCACAGATTGGTGATCTGCCCGGCCAGGGTGTCGTAGTCCCACAGCTTCTCGCTGGTGGAGCGCCGGTTGGGGTCCCGGACCTGGAATTTCCCGTCCTCCAGCCCGGAGAGGACAATGAAGTGGCCGCTGGTGGTGAAGTCCCCGGGGCCCACGCTGCAGATGATGGGTTCCCCCGCCGCCAGGGCGTTCTCCATCACCGACTGGCTCAGGGGCAGCTCCCGGGCGGCGACGCCAAAATGTGTCCCTCCGGCGGACATGAGCTCCCAGCTGGTGCCCACCCCATCCACATAATACCCCATCTCCTGGGCGTACTGAGCCACCGCGTAAGGGGTGGCGGTTCCGCCCCCGGTGAGGCCGCAGATCACCATGGACAGGGCGGTGGGCCCGCAGCCGTTGAGGGCCATGGGCCCGTCCCCGTACTGGGCACAGCCCCAGCGGGGGTCCCACTGGAGGAGCAGAGGGATGGTCCCCCGCTCCGCCTCCCTGGGGATAATCGGCCACAAAGTCTACCGTCTCCGGGTTGCGTACCGCCAGCTCCAGCAGCTCCTGCGGGTAGTCCTCCAGGTGGGAGAGGATGTCCCGGGCCCGGGGCTCCTCCCGGGCCAGCTCCTGGAGCTGGGTCTGGAGGCCGTCTCCCGCCGATTCCGCCTCCCCCTGCTCCGAATGGGAGACGGGAGGGGGCAGATAGGGGGAGTGGGACCGGACAAAACGCCCCCGCAGGAAAAGCACGCCGCCCACCAGAAAGAGGACCAGGACAATCCCCGGCACGGGGAGTCTCCGGCGGCGCTTTTTCCGGCGGCGGGACTGGGCCGGAGCTTGTCCCGTCCGGCGGGGGTCGCGGGGGTCAGGATAGGAAGGCATAAGGGACTCCTTTCCAGGTGCAGGCGGCATGAGCCGCCGTAATTCTTTCCACACAGGCCCCGGTTTTTGTGGAAAGCCGGAGCCCGCTTTTCCTACCTTACTCTGAAATTCTTAAAATCACAGGAAAAAAATCTTAAATTTTTCCGAAAACTCTCTGACGGATGCAAAAAGCGCCCAAGGCGGCCTGGCCGCTTTGGGCGCCTGGGCGTTGGGATGTGCGTTCACCCCATGTTGGAGAAGCGCTCCACCGCCTTGGCGAAGTTCTGGATGGTTTTCTCCGCGTCCCCGTGCTCGATGCCGTCCCGGACGCAGTGCTGCAGATGGCCCTCCAGCACCACCTGCCCCGCCTTGTGCAGGGCAGACTTGGCGGCGTTAATCTGAGCCAGGATGTCCTCACAGGGCACGTCCTCGTCCACCATCCGGTCGATGGCCTGCACCTGACCGATGATTTTCCGCAGGCGGCGGTGGAGGTTGTCCGCATCCATACACTGTCTCATAGGCTCGTCCCGTCCTTTCTTCG